>JAJRVO010000034.1 GCA_024277275.1 Chloroflexota bacterium | reverse complement strand
ACATTATCTTGAGGTGTATAATCTAATGGCATCCTATATTCTCCTTACTCGATTTTGGATTTTGGATTTCCGATTTTAGATTTCAGAAACGCAATCCAAAATCCAAAACCTAAAACCTAAAATCAGGCGGTCGGGTCAACCAGATTGTTATGATAACCAAAAATCAAACCCATAACTCCGGTGGCATAAATTTCATCGCCGTCGGTTTCTAAGATGATTTGGGGTAGGCCCAGCGTAGCGTGCCCGCCGACCACCATTCCGTGCCGGGTCAGGTCAAAGGTGGTCCAGTGGATGGGGCAGGGACCGGCCACGCCCGCTTCGGCGTTAAATTTGCCGTCCAGGGGACCGCCCTGGTGCGTACACAGGTTGTTGAACGCAACCACATCATTATCCGGCCCTACCCCGCCGCCCGCAGGTTGACCCAACTTAATCAGGTAGTTGGCGGAATTGGGATGTTCCCAGGGATAGTTAAAGGATATCGCCTCGCCAACCGTGAGTTCGCTAAGTTTGATCTCTAGCAGTTGGCGGGGATATTCGGCAATTTGAGCCTGCAATTGGGCGGGCATTCCGCCGTTACGCATCCAGCCGGGCAGCGACAACAGGGTTAATGTTGCGCCGGCGCCAAAGAGAAATTGGCGGCGATTCATCACAAAACCAACATCGGCTATGTCGCAGGTTGGCTCGGTGGACGTTGGTTTGGTTTGGTGAGTTACAGATTGTTTTGTCATAATTGTTTACCTCAAACTATCATAAGGCGGTCAAGCCGCAAATTTTTTCTCGTTCCCAAACTCCGGTTTGGGAACGAGAAAAAGCAGTTCAATATTAAAGGGGGAGATACTGAATTTGATTTTCAAACTCTTGTGTAAAGCTACAGTCAACGATTGTTAAAATGTCTTCTATTGCTCTACCAATGGGCGTTGATTGGGGTACCTCGATGATACCGGCTATCGATTTTCCAGTTTGCATACGCTCATAAGTATACTTGGTCATAGTGCTGACATCATGGGTGAGCAGAATACGCCCCTGCTGGTTAGCCCACTCTAATATGGCCGGATCATCTGCCCCCGCCAGGTGTGTATCCTGGAGTCGAACAATATCCAGGTCCGGTTGGCGGCGAAGTAGGCCGCGCAGAATGCGGTTGTCAAAGTCTTCATCGGTGATGAATTTGAGTACCACTTACCTGGCCTTGTTGCTGGCGACGCGCCAACAATCGTTCACGAAAAGCTTTATATTCCGGTTTCCCTTCAATTTCCGTTCGTATTTCTGTGGCTATTTTGACCCGCCGGCGCAAATATTCGTCAACCGTGGCCCGATTATTGGGGTAGTAAGCAATTACAGCATACACATCCGCCAGGCGTAAAATCGGGTATTGACTGGTGATCTCTTCTGCTGTGTATCCTTCATTGAAGGCATAAACTACCGTATCAAGACGTACCCGTGTTCCACCAACACGGATAACATCGTCGGTACCTATCTCCATTGGTATGGTTTGGGCCTCAAGAGTAATCATTACCGTCTCCTTGATTTGCATAAATTCGTCTCGACAAAAGCATACCACAACTACAATGCAAAAACAACATTATTTGGAGACTGAAAAGACGCCGTAAGGGGGCAGTTCCGGCGCTTCATCTGATACTTGCTCGCCGCACAAACTCTCCATAAAAGCAACCAGATCGCTTTGTTCGTCGGTGGACAGGTTGAGGGAGGAGATGAGTTCGCTTTTGTTGGGAGTTTTGCCCCCGCCGTCATTGTAAAAAGCGACTACCTCTTCCAGGCTTGTGAAAACTCCGTTATGCATGTAGGGCGCGGTGTAGCAGAGGTCGCGCAGGCTGGGGGTGCGGAACTTGCCCTGGTCCACGTCTTGCTTGGTTACATAGTAAAGGCCGTAATCTTGAGAGGTGGTGCGGTACACGTATTCTGTAGCTCCTTTGGCCCATTGCTCGTAACGGAAAGTAATCTGTTTAAGGGGGCTGTTGAGAAAATCGGGATTGGTGGGGACGCCGGTGGCGTGGTAGCTGTCGTCGCTGACCAGGAAGCCGTTGTGACAGGCAATGCAGCCGGCTTCTCCCTGGAACAACTCATAACCGCGTTTGGCCGCATCGGAGATGGCCGATTCATCGCCCTCCAAAAAGGCGTCAAAGGGAACGTTGCGGCTGACGAGGGTTCGCTGGTACGTTGCCACAGCCTTCAGGGCGTCATCCCAGCGAGGATACTCGGCGCCAAAGACGTCTTTAAAGCGTTTGACGTATTCGGGAATTTGGGCCAGGCGTTCTTCGGCCAGGGTTTTATCTAAATTACCGGCTACCGCGCCGCCCCAGGCCCCGCTGTTTTGCTGCTCAATGCTCTTTTTGGCCCCGTCCCAATTTAGCTTGGTGTAGTAAGCCACGTTAAGCAGGGTCGAGGCGTTGCGCCAGTGACTGGTTCCCGGTCCGCCAAAGGAGATTGCCGTTGTCGCTCCATAGCCGGTGGCCGCCGAGTGGCAACTGTTGCAACTCATAGAGCCGTCGGCGGACATACGCGGGTCAAAAAAGAGGAGTCGCCCCAACTCTACCTTTTCCGGGGTGATGGGGTTGTCCAGCGGTTCCGGTACGGCGGGTAAAGTGGCCAGGGCAGGAAACTCGCCTTGAGCGGCGGTGGGGGCAGGTTGCCGGTTAACCAGAACCAGGGCCGCTGCTCCAAGTATTACTACAGCCAGGCCCAAAACCGGCCAGCGTAAATGGTTGAAAGACAGAGATTGAATAGTTTGTTTTAACATTATTGATTGCCTCCCAGGGGTAGCAGTTGATAATCGGGTAGGGTGGGAACCTCCACCGAGACCGGGTCGCTGCTTAAACTCTCCAGGAAAGCGACCAGGCTCTCAACTTCCTCATCGCTCAGGCGGAGCGATTTGAGACCGGCGGTTTGGTCCGACCCGCCACCCTCATTATAGAAGCGAACCACGTCTTCCAGCGTATCCAGGCTGCCGTTGTGCATATACGGCGCGGTGCGGCCCACTTCGCGCAGGCCGGGGGTGCGGAATTTACCCCAGTCGTCTTCATCAATAGTCAGGGCGTAGAGGCCCACATCTTCTCGCAAGTTGCGGTAGTTGGGGACGCCCAGGATGCGGAAGAAGCGACGGAAGGTGATGTGTAGTTCCGGGTCTTCAAACATAGCCGGGTCGGTGGCGACGCCGGTGTTGTAGAAGTTGTTGTCGGTGAGGAGGTCTCCGGCATGGCAACTACTACACTGGGCCTTGCCTTCAAAGAGGTCCAGCCCGGCCTGTGCTTCTTCGGAGAGGGCGCTTTTGTCACCGGCTATATAAAGGTCGTAGGGAGTGGGCGGTGAGTTAAGTGATTGGACGTAGGCGGCAATGGCTTTTAGAGCGCTGCCAAAGCCGGGGCCGCTGCCGTAGGCTTCGTTGAACAGGGCTGCGTAGGCCGGAACCTGTTTGAGGCGTTCGGCCATCAGGCGGCCATCGTTGCTCATAAAGTGGGCTTCGGTCAGGTGGTCGCGGACCAGGGTGGGCATATCGCCGCCGTCCATTCTACCGTCCCGATAGAGATAGGCGCTGTAAACGGTGTTGTAGAGGGTGGGCGTGTTGCGGAAATATTTGGTCGATGGATAGCCTTGACTTAAGGCCTCGCCGTCGGTAAAGGCTTTGTCCGGCTGGTGGCAACTGGCGCAGCTTAAAGAGTTGTTGTTAGAAAGGCGCGGGTCGAAAAAGAGATATTTACCCAGGGCAATCTGGGCTTCGTCGGCTGGTTCTTTGGGGAGAGGCATAAATGGTTCCAGAACCGATTCCGGTGAAAGCGCAACATCCAGCGGTTCAAACTCGACGGAAACATCGGCCAGAGCCACAGCCCGGTCGGTACCCAATGCGGAGAGATAATCCACAATTGTGTTCAGGTCGTCCTGGCTTAGGCTCTGGGCAAAGGTTTGTAACATTACCCCTTCCGGGCAATCGCCGGCGGGACATTCGGGGGCGATAAAGGCGTTGGGGTCTAAAATTGATTGGCGGATGTACTCCTCGGCGGAAGAGCCGGAAATACGAGAACCGGCGTTGGCCCCAATCTCCGACAAGTTTGGCCCGACCTGTGCGTTAGCGCCGGGAATGCCGGGGATGGTGTGACATCCGGCGCAGCCGCCTTTGTTAAAGGCGACCACGATTTCGGGCGGGGCTACCGGCCCGGCCACAGGCTCCATGACCACAGGTGCGGGCGTAGGCGTGGGGGGGGCTGCCGCCGCCGGTTCCGCTCCCGCTTCTGCACCCGCTTCTGCGCCTTCGCCGCTGCCCAGAGTTGAGAGAAAGACGACAATTTCTTCTACCTCGGCCTCGTCTAACGCAACCCCTAGAATCTGCGGCATGGCGCCGACACTGCATGGACCAAAGGGACATTCAGGCGCGGTGAAGGCAACGGGTTCCCTGATAGACTCGCGGATGTACGCTTCAGCGGTATAACCATCGCGGCGGCCGGCCCCGTCAACGCCTATATTGGACAAGTTTGGCCCTACCTGCCCTATAGCGCCGGGAATGCCGGAGATGGTGTGACATGAACTACAGCCGCCCTTGTTGATGGCTGCTATTACTGCGTCCATATCTACCGGCGCTACGGCCCCGGCCGACTCCTCGGCTTGATGGGTTTCAACCTCAGGCGGCTGTACTATTGGTTTAACCTGCGTGGTCCATACCAGCGCGGCTACAACGCCAACAAAAATTATGGCGGCAACAATGGCAGCGTATATATTGCCACTACTATTTTTGGAGTTGTTTGTCATAAATTTGGTTCCTCCTCTTGAATAAAAGCCTTACTCTTACAGGAGTTTGGGGTTCCGTTTTTGGAGTAGAAATTGGGGTATGGGGTGTTTTAACATGTGGGGCAAGCCCCTCCAAGCGTAGATGGAAACGCTCCACAATAAGCAGGGTATATGTTACCTTATAAGATGAGATTTGTCATATTTAAGAGTGCGTTTAAGGTTGAAACCTTGCTGAGACCTGAAAACTTTGCCAAGAATTTGGGGCATACCCAAACGTACCCTATACTTTTTTTAAAACTTGTCTTACAATTTGTATAAAGGGTGCAACCAGGTAACGACCAGGAAGCCATAGAGGAGATAAACACATGGCGAAACAAACCGTTAAATCAAACCAGAAAGTTACCAAGCGCAAGCAAGTAAATGAGACAACGGAAGTGTCTCACGCATTTTTGCAGGCAGTGGTAGATGGCGTGGCAGAGTCTATTATGGTTATTAGCCCAGATTATCAAGTAATGTTGATGAATAAAGTTGCGCATAAATTTTCTGGCGATAGCGTTGATATTTCTGAACCTATGTTTTGTTACCAGATTTCTCACCAGAGCCATGCCCCTTGTAAAGGAACGGAACACCCTTGCCCGCTGGAGCAGGTTCGTATATCGGGCCAACCGGCTAAAGTGGTACACCAGCACTACCAGGCCGATGGAAAACCGCGATTTGTCGAGATTTTGGCCTCGCCTTTGTGGGGGGCCGACGGCGCTTTTGAGGGTATTATAGAAAGTTCGCGCGATATCACCGAGCGCAAGCAAACAGAGGAGGCTCTGCGTAAGAGCGAAGAGAGGTATCGCTCATTAACGGATGATGTGCTTGATAGTTCAATAGTTGGCATTATTATTCTTGATGCCGGTTTTAGGATTGTTTGGGTAAACCAGGCCTGGGAAAGTTATTTTGGCTTTCAGCGTGACAAGGTTGTAGGAACCGATGCGCGACAACTCATTCAAGAACAAATCCAAAATAGTTTGGCCGACCCGGAAACCTTTATCCAAAAGGTATTTGCAGCGTATGATAACAACACCTATGCAGAGAGGTTTGAGTGCCATATCTTCCCTGGCGACCCACACAAAGAACGATGGCTTGAACACCGAAGCCAACCCATTCGGTCCGGGCTTTATGCCGGCGGTAGAATTGAGCATTACTACGGCATAACCAAGCGTATGCAAGCAGAAGAAGGCTTGTTACACCGCAGCCGCCAATTGCAGATTTTGTCGCGGGCCGGTCAACAAATAAATGCAGTTCTTGAAACCCCTATAATTTTACGCACGTTAGTGGTTGCAGCCGTGGGATTGGTGAAGGCAACAGCCGGGATGGCGGGTTTATATATTGGCGGAAAAATGGTGTTTACCGAATATGATGAAAATGGTAGGATTTTTTCGGTTGATTACGCTTTTAAACCAGGAGACGGCGTTGCCGGACTGGTCATCCAAACCAAAGAACCCTATATTTCTAACGACGCCGAACACGACGCGCGCGTAAATCTGGAACTTCAAAAAACGTTGGGATTTTATAATCTTGTCAACATCCCAATCCTCAACCGCCAGGATGAACTTTTAGGCTGTTTTGAAATTCATAATGCAGCCAGGCATCGCCCCTTTGACAAGCAAGATGTTGCTATGCTGCAAGGTCTGGCGTCAAGCGTGGCCGTAGCGCTTGAAAACGCGCAAATGCTGGCAGAACGGAAAAAGACCGAAGAAGAGATTCGCCGGCGCAACCGAGAGCTGGCTTTGCTTAACTGGGCTATTGCCGCTTCAGCCGCCGGTCTGGATATTGAGTCTGTGCTGGAAGCTATTTGCAGCGAATTAACTCGGGCCTTTGATATGTCTCAGGCCACAGTTGCTTTGTTAAATGAGGAGAAAACAACGGCTGTGATAATAGCCGAGTATCTTTCTCCAGATTTAGGACAACACCAGGCTAAAGCTTTGCCGTCGATGCTAAACCGCTCTATTCCCGTAGTCGATAATCCTGTTTTCCAATATCTGATTAAAAATAAAATGCCGCTGATTGTAGACGATGTTCAGAACGACTCCCGCCTGGCGATGTCTTCTCTGTTAGGTGAAGAGACAGAGAGCAAGCAATCTTACTTTGGTACCGGCTCGTTGCTTGTTCTCCCGCTTATTATTGAAGACGAGGTGGTGGGCAGTATGGGGCTGGTTAGCATTGAGTCGCGCAACTTCTCTACAGACGAAATCGGTTTGGCCGTGAGTGTGGCCGACCAGGCAGCCGGGGCGCTGGCCCGATCCCGTTTAACCCAAACTCGTCAACGTTTGATAACTGCCATTGAGCAAGCTGCCGAAAACGTGGTTATCACCGATGCCGACGGCGTTATTTTTTACGTTAATCCCGCCTTTGAACATACTACCGGCTATAGCCGAACCGAAGCGGTTGGTCGGAATATGCACATTCTTAAAAGCGGCCGGCATGACGCTGCTTTTTATCGGGAAATGCGGACAACTCTCAAGGCCGGACAGGTGTGGCACGGGCGATTTATCAACAAAAAGAAAGATGGAACCTTTTACACTGCCGAATCCACCATCAGCCCGGTGCGTGGCGAGAATGATGATATTTTAAATTACGTCAGCGTTCAACGCGATGTAACGCATGAACTGCGGCTGGAGGAGCAGTATCACCAGGCCCAAAGAATTGAAGCGGTGGGCCAGTTGGCGGCGGGCGTTGCCCACGACTTTAACAACATTCTAACGGCCATTATAGGCTATGCCAGCCTGCCTCTGGACCTGGACATGTTGCCCTCGGATCACCCGGTTCGTAGCGATTTACAGGGTATCTTGCAGAGCGCCCATCGGGCTGCTAACTTAACGCGGCAACTGCTGGCTTTTGCCCGTCGCCAAATTGTTGAACCCAAAGTGTTGAACCTGAATGAGCTAATTCTTGATATTGACAGGATGTTGCGTCGTCTTATTGGCACCAATATAGAACTGGTGACGTTGCCCTCGTTAAACCTGGGGCAAATTAAAGCAGACCCCGGCCAAATGGAACAAGTTTTGCTTAACCTTGTTGTTAATGCCCGTGATGCTATGCCCAACGGCGGCAAACTAACCATTGAAACCGTCAATGTAACGCTTGACCAGGATGGCGTCCGGCAGCATACCGGCATCAATCCGGGCGAATACATTATGCTGACCGTAACCGATACCGGTGTGGGGATAACAGAAGAAGACAAGAACCATATTTTTGAACCGTTTTTTACAACTAAAGAAGCAGGCAAGGGAACGGGTTTGGGTCTGGCTACCTGCTTTGGTATTGTTAAGCAGAGCGGCGGTCATATCTGGGTTAATAGTAAACTGGGCCAGGGGGCAACCTTTAATATCTACTTGCCCCGCGTAGACGAAGTGACAGATTCTATCTCCAGATTCGATGAGTTTAAGAGCCTGCCGCAGGGTACGGAGACAATTCTTCTGGTTGAAGATGAAGTATCGGTGCGTGATTTGACCGCCCGCACGTTGCGCAAACAGGGCTATACTGTACTGGAAGCAGCCAACGGCGAGGAGGCGTTACGCATAGTCCGGGAACAGGCAGAAACCGAGATAGACCTGCTGTTAAGCGACGTGGTTATGCCCCAAATGGGAGGCAAGGAGTTGGTTGATCGCCTGACAATCCTGCGTTCTAATATTAAAATTCTGTTAACATCAGGCTATGTGGATGATACTATTATCAATGACAGTGTGCTAGAAGCAAATATGCCCTTTTTGCAAAAGCCCTTTTCCCCGGCGGTGTTGGTTCGCAAGGTGCGAGAAGTACTGGATAAGTAACGCCAAAGGTAACTACTCAGCCTGGCCCAGACAAGACGCTTGATTGAGGGTAATTGGTAATTAGTAATTGGTAATTGGAGCAATTTACTAATTACCAATTACTAATTACCGGCCTTCAGGCTGCTTTACAGGGGTATAGCTGAGTAGTTACCGCCAAAGAGAGAATAATCTGTTTTCTTGTTCCAACACGTCAGTTTGGCCCAAACCTGTTTGAGAATAAGGCAAAAAGCGGACCAAACCGGTGAATTAAGTAACCGAGGAGGCACAAAAAATGAGAAATCTCCCCCGTAAGGAACTATGCCTGGTTGCAATTGTCGCTTTAATCCTGGCAGTTGTTATTTTATTTTTGGAAAACCAGATGATAGTGGCAGGCTTAAGCAGCCTGGCTATTTTGGTTGGAGTTGGTTATGCTGTGTTTGTCTCTGAGCGTATGAGCCGAATCCTGGAAAAAGAAGTTGAAGCCAAAACCAGGGAATTACAGCAATCTCAAAAAATATTTATCACAGTGCTAAACAGTTTGGATGCAGCCATTTACGTGGCAGATATGGAAACGTATGAAATACTTTTTGCCAACAGAGTCATGCGCGATGCCTTTGGCGATGTGGTTGGCAAAACCTGCTGGCACACTATTCAGTCCAATCAATCCGGGCCTTGCGATTTCTGCACAAACCAGAAACTGCTTACCGATGACGGCGAACCCGCCGGAATACACACCTGGAAATTTCAAAATACAGTTACCGGCCGGTGGTCCGAGATTCGTGACCGCGCCATTCATTGGGTCGATGGTCGTATTGTTCGGCTTGAAACCGCTATAGACATTACCGAACGCCAACAGGCAGAGGAGGCGCTGGATAAAGAAAAAGAAAGATTTCGGGTTATGGTAGAAAAGGCTCCGCTTGGCGTATCAATAATCAAAGCGGATGGTCGTTACGAATACATCAATCCCAAGTTTGTTGAGATATTTGGATACACCTTAAAAGATATCCCCACGGGACAGGCATGGTTTACAAAGGCGTACCCTGATCAAGAATACCGGGAGCGCGTTATTGCAGACGGGGTTTCTGGCCTAAAGGGTACGCGGCGGGGCGAGACAAGACCTGGAACATTCACCGTAACCTGTAAAGACGGGTCGGAAAAAGTAATACACTTTAGGTCTGTAACCATTGAGAACGGCGACCAGTTTATAATTTACTAGGACATCACCGAACGCAAACAGGCAGAAGAAACCCTGGAGGCGGCGCGCGCCTTTAGGCAAGCAATTATTGATGGCGTGGCATAACCAATTATGGTCATTAGCGCCGATTATCAGGTAACGTTGATGAATAGAGCAGCCCGCGAGTTTTCGGCCGGCGCCCCCAGTGCATTAGAGCCTTTGTTTTGTTATCAGGTTTCTCACCAGAGAGAGACGCCCTGTAAAGGAACAGAGCGCCCTTGCCCGCTGGAAGAGGTTCGCCGGTTAGGCCGGCCGGTT
>JAJRVO010000461.1 GCA_024277275.1 Chloroflexota bacterium | reverse complement strand
GTGTTTCTTAAAGACCGCAGAGGTTTTTTGCGAGACATTTTTAAGCGAATTTGCCCCGGTTATGAACCTGACTTACAGTTAAAACCGGCTTCAGAAACCTCTGCGGTCTGGCCCACACGATTTAAGAAACACGCTCTTAGATGTTGGTCACTGTTGCTGTTATTGTACCATGAAGCGGCCAAGTTCAGAACTAGAGCCGGATGAATTTGGTGGTTAGCCCGCCGAATGAATTCGACGGGTCACACAAAAAACGTGTTAGAAACACGTTCTCCCCCCACCCCGAACCTGCTTTGAGCGGGTTTTGGATGCCAGCCCTGAAATTCATTTCGGGGCATTTGCTGGTTTTGGTGGGGTTACTCCGTCTCCTTAAGGATTGGAGCCAATTATACCACGAGTCGAGGGTTTTTGCTGGCTCTTTGGGGGTTTCCTGACCGCTCGGCTTGGATTGCCAAATCCAAGCCATATTTAGTGGCATAGCTTGGTCATTGCTACAAGATACGGGGATTTGTCAATCCCCTCCGAGCGATGGTCCGGAAACTCTGAAAGAACCTTTTTGCTTTGATTGTTTGAGTTTTTTGGTGAGCGGGGAGGATTGGTTATAATGGGGGACAGCGATTGGACCCAACCCCCTAACCCCCTTCCCTGAAAGGGAGTGGGTGGGGGAGGAGTCCGCAAAAGGAGCGATTATGAGCTTTTTTAGAAATCTCAAAAATCTATTCAACCCACCGCCAAAATCTACTCGCCCCCTGACCTATCCCGATAATGTCTGGACCATCCCCACCCTGGTCATCAGCTACTTCCCCGTCAAAAATAACCAGATCGACCGGGCCGTAACCGGCGATGTCGGCGGGTCGCTTGAGAAAATTCGTCGCCACACTGTTGCTACTACTGAGCAAGTTGTTCGCGCTCTGGAAAGCGGCAGCATCTATCACGGCTACAAAGACCCGGCGGCCCAACCGAGCCTGCGCTACCAGATTGTCGACACAATTGAGTATTTGGAGCCGCTGCCCACCTGGCCCAAACCCGGCCATCAAGTGCCGATGACGGATTACAATGCCATTATGAACCGTGTCGACATTAGACGTTGGGTTGAGGAGCGAGGCATTAAAGAGGTTTGGCTATGGGGCTATCACGGCGGGGTAATCGACTTGTGGGAGTCGAATATGGCCGGGCCGTATGGCGATATCAGCAACAGCGACCGCGACCCTCACGATTTGCCCGTTTTGAGCAAGACGTACACCGTCTACCATTACAACTACGGGCGCGGCCCCTCGGAGGCGGTGGAGGACCATATACACCAAATTGAGGCGACGCTGCGGCATATTGACCCGCATCTATTTTGGGATAAATTTGTGGGCAAGCCGGGAGAAGGTCGTTGCGGCTGGGCGCACTATCCGCCCAACGGCGTACGAGATTATGATTGGGCCAACCCCAATTTCATCCAAACGGATATTGAGGATTGGACGCCAGAGGGGACCGGCCAAAAAAAGCATATTAATTGCGACCGCTGGAACCGCGACAGCCTGACCTGGTTTGTCTACTGGATGCAGAACTTACCCGGCGCTAACAACGGTCTTTCCTACCGGGGACGCCCGCTAACCAATTGGTGGATGTTCATTGGGGATTTTGATGGGGCTATGTCCAGAAAAATGGACTTATCAAAGTGAGTTGGGTGAGTTAGATGAGTTAAACTCATAAAACTCACTAAACTCCCAAACTCACTAAACTCATAAAACTCATTAAACTCCCAAACTCACTAAACTCACTAAACTCATAAGACTCATTAAACTCCCAAACTTATAAAACTTTCTTAACTTTCAACTGAAAACCATCCATTTCGGTGATTTCGACCCTTTCTCCGGCGGAAATGGGTTGGCCGTCGTTGCTGGTGGCTTGCCAGCGTTCGCCCCACACAAAAACGCTGCCCTGTGGGTTCAGGGCTACTTTCACCGTACCAACGGCCCCAACCAAAGCCTCTTGACCCGTTGTGGGCTGGAACTTCATCGCCTGTAATATCTTGCGAATACCAAATCCAAAAATAGCGGCCATAGCCACCGGAATCCCGATAATTGAGGGCAGGGGAATCTCGTAGGCAAACTCGCTGGTGTTGAAAAGGATGAGCGCTCCAAAAATAAAGGCCGCTATTCCCCCGGCCGTGAGCGCCCCAAAGGTGGGCGTAAACAGTTCGGCCACAAACAAACCAAAAGCCAGCAAAATCAAAGCCAGCCCGGCGTAGTTAACCGGCAATTGCCCGATGGCATAAAAACCAACCAACAGCAAAATTACGCCAATAATGGCGCTCATATAGCCACCCGGATTAATGATTTCATAAACAATGGCCAGACTGCCCATAGAAATTAGCAAGAGGGCGATGGTTGGATTGGCAATTGCGCTTAAAAATTTTTCAAGGGCAGTCGCTTCTAAAAAACTAAGGCGGGCATCGCCGGTTTTTAAGACGACTTCATCCCCGTCAACTTCCACTTCAAAGCCGTCTAGCTGAGAAAGCAAATCGTCAAGGTCTTTGGCTACAAAGTCAATCACACCGATTTCAAGTGCTTCTTGAGCATTAGCAGCCTTGGCCTCGGTGATGGCCTCTTGCGCCCATTCAATGGCCTCTTCACCTCGCCGGTCGGCCAGGCCCTTGATATCGGCTACCAGAATGTTCTCTATTTTGGCCCGCAAGGTTTCATCTATCTCGCCGCCGCTGCCATCCACCGGACTGGCCGCGCCGATGCTGGTATTGGGGGCCATCGCCGCCGCGTGTCCGGCCAGGGTAATAAACGTTCCGGCCGAGGCGGCAAAGCCTCCCGGCGGCCAAACGTAAACCACAATCGGCACATCAGACGCAATCATCGCCTGAATAATCTGCTTGGTCAGGTCGACACTCCCCCCCGGCGTATTAAGCCTGATAACCAGCGCCTCAACATTACGCACATCGGCCTCTTCTATGGCCCGCTCAATGAAACTGAGCATAATCGGCGTTACCGGGCCTTCTACGTCAATAACCAGCACTTCTCTCCCGCCCTGAGCCAGGGCAACTGTGGCAAATAAATAGGAGACAATCACCGTTAAATAAAGCAGCTTACCCAATTGTTTGATTTTTGTCATAACAATTTCCTCTGTTATCGATTTAATGATTGACGGTTTACCCTGACATTATACCGTACCAGGAAGCGGTAATCAATTAATCTGGGTGTTTCCGTAATTGTTTGTTCCTGATTCCCAAATAGTCGCAGCCGGGTATTTATGCTACAATGCTCTCTACCTTATTTGGACAAGGAGCCGCCTATGAAAAAGGGGCTTCACACGCACCCGATGAAACCCGATAGCAGGGGAGCGGGGACGATTTTTAAGGTTTACAGTAGACAATCCAAAATCCAAAATCTAAAATCCAAAATGGGTTCATAGGAGTCGAACATAGCGCGGCAAGCCGCAAATTAACAATGAGCAATTAACAATGAACAAATAATTCTCGCGGATAACGCAAATGTTGCGAGGTAATACTATAGAACGCCTGGACAAAACCGAACCCCAATCCTCAACCTTTGCCCAACACCAGAAACGGAACATTCCTTTTCTCATTGTTGTCGGTTTATTTGGCACAGGATTGAGTTTTACCATTAGTATGCTGGACCCTTTTATTTACAATGAAAAGGTCCGTCTTTTGGCCTCCCCTGGTCTTAAAAATACAACGTTGGGTTTTATTACTATTATGGCCCTGGTAGCGGCGCTAATTGTTCAACCGCTGGTCGGCCAGTGGAGCGACCGCACTCGTAGTCGCTGGGGCAAGCGAGCGCCTTATCTTAGCGGAGGGGTGGTGGGCGTTAGCTTTTCGCTGGCCCTGGTGGTGGCAGCCGATAACCTGTGGGCGCTGGTGATAGCCGCTGTGCTTGTCTCTACCTTTTCTAACACCACCCAGGCCGCCTGGCAAGCCCTTATTCCCGACCAGGTTCCGGAGTCGCAGCGCGGGACGGCGGCAGGGATAAAAACCGTGCTGGAGTTGATTGGCCTTACTGCCGGGGCCGCTTTGGTGGGAATCATTCTGGCCCGGGGCAACATGTGGGGCACGCCTCTGATTGCGGTAGGACTCTTTTTTGTCATTTTGCTGGTAACGCTTTTCACGCTCCGAAAATCGCCGGCGGCAAACGGGCCTGTTGCTGTTGCCGGTTCTCAAAATCCAATTTTGACCCTTATTACCAACTTAAAAGACGCGCCGCCCGCATTTTCCTGGTGGATGCTTAACCGCTTCTTGTTCTGGTCGGCGGCTATTTCTATCCGCACCTTTTTGCTCAATTATATGGAGGATGTGCTGAAGCTCTCTCCGGCCGAGGCCCAAACGTTGAGCAGCCGCCTTTTTGTGTTGTTGGGCGTGGGTGTTTTTGTATTGGCTCTCCCGGCCGGAGCTATGGTTGACCGGGTTGGCCGCCGCCCGGTTTTGGCCGCCGCCGGATTACTGGCCGCCGCCGGAGCCGTTATCTTTGTTTTTTGGCGAGACCTCAACATACTTTTTGTGGCCGGAGCGTTAATTGCCGCCGGAGCCGGAATCTTTGCCGGCGCCAGTTGGGCTTTGGCTACCGACCTTGTTCCCGACGCCAAAGGAGCGCTCTATTTGGGCCTGGCCAACGGGGCCACCGTAGTTGGCAGCATTGGCGGGCGACTTGGCGGCCCCCTAATTGATGGCCTTAACCGGCTGCTGGGTACAGTAACCTTTGGCTACCTGGTTGTGTTTGGAATTGCCGCCCTCTTTTTTGCGGGCAGTAGCGCGGTGGTTTTAAGAATATCGGAAAAGGAAAAACCAAAACTATGACGACTTCTAAAAACACCCAGCCGAATGACGCCTCCATATCTGCCATCCAACAAGCCGTGCGCAATTTTAGAGATGCCCGCGACTGGCGGCAGTTTCACTCGCCCAAAAACCTGAGTATGTCTATTGCCATTGAAGCAGCCGAATTGATGGAACATTTTCAATGGCTAACTACCAAAGAAGCCACTCACCTGGCTCAAAGCGACCCCGAAGCCAAAAATGCCATCGTCGAAGAGTTGGCCGATGTCCTGATTTACTGTTTCAGCCTGGCCGATATTTTAGATTGCGATGTCGCCGAAATTGTTTTTGATAAACTGGTCAAAAATGGGCAAAAATACCCGGTTGAAAAGTATCAAGGCCGGTTTTAGCAGGTCTAAAGCATTATTGAAAACTAACCCATTTGTGGTAAGATTGAAGAACTGTTTTGTAATGAGAATTAAATAACTGTCCCTCAACATTGTAATTGGTAAATGGTAATTGGTTATTAAGCCAATCCCTAATTACTAATTACCATTTACTGCGCTCTGAAATGAGACAGTTATTTAATCCCGATTCCTTAGCATCTTAGGCTTTCACATCGACAAAAAATTGTCGATCAAGGTAGCAAGGTTGCAAAGTTGCAACCCTGCCACCCTGCAACCTTGTTTTCCAAGCGCAGTTTTGGAAAAAACGCAACAGCTTTTATGATCAAATTGCAAGTTTTTTGCAACCTAAATGGGATATAATAGCCTTGCCTGGCAATCAAAAACCCGTTCAGGCTCTCAAAGAGGGGAGCGACAAATGTATATAAAATTCTGGGGCGCTCGCGGCTCTATTCCGACCCCTCTTTCCTCAGACGAGGTCAGACAAAAAATTCGTCAAGCTCTGGAAGGCGCTGCCGGGTTGGACCTGACTGATGAAGCGACTCTAAATCGCTACCTTGACCGGTTGCCCTTTACCATCCGGGGGACTACGGGCGGCAATACGCCGTGCCTGGAAATACGCTCCGGCGACCAGCTTTTAATTGTTGATGCCGGCTCTGGCATGAGGCCGCTGGGATATGATCTGATGAATAAAGGATTTGCCGAAGGAAATCGCCAGGTTGACATACTGATCACACACACCCACTGGGACCACATTCAGGGATTCCCCTTTTTTCAACCGGCTTTCATCGCCAATAACCACTTTGCCTTTTATAGCCCTTTCAACGACCTGGTAGAACGTTTGAATATGCAGATGAACGACAAGTTTTTCCCGGTTCCTGTCTCTTATATGAGCGCTACCATTGAGTTTAAAGAGATAGAGCCGGACAAATGGCATCAAATTGGCAATTTCAGGATATACCCTATGCAACTATCTCATCCCGGTTTGGCTTACGGTTATCGCATTGAAGACGGTCAATCTTGCCTGGTGTGCGCCTCCGACTCGGAATACAAACGGGTCGACCCGGCCAGTACAGAAAATTATGTTGATTTTTTCCGAAATGCCGACCTGCTTATCTTCGATGCTCAATACAGTCTCACCGAAGCGTTGGACAGGCCTGACTGGGGACACAGTACGCCTGTAATGGGAGCGGAGTTGGCCTACCGGGCTAATGTTAAACAACTTGCCCTTTTTCACCACGATCCTGCCGGCAGCGACCAAAAAATTTGGGCCGGCAAAGAGCAGGCCGAAGCCTACCTGGCCCATCGCCACCCCAAGTATTGCTGTGAAGTACTGGTAGCTTACGATGGATTGAGTTTGGACATATAGGCGCGATGACATCTGACACAATTGCCATACCTGAACAAAATATGACTCTGGAACGGCTAAAAGGTTTGTATGAACTCATTGGCCGGATGAACTCCGTTTATAATCTGCAAGAGTTATTAGAGTTTGTTATAGACCGCGCTTTGAGCCTGACCGGCGGGCATCGGGGGTTGCTGTTGTTAAGCGACGACCAGGAACCCGCCTTGCAAGATGTGGCCGTGGTTCGGGGAGAAACCCTGGCAGAAAAAGATCTCAAGCGCATCCTTGAATTTGTTAGCGCCACAGTGGTTAAAGATGTGCTAGACCGGGGCGAGCCTAGATTAGTGGCCGATTTGCGCACCGATAAACGTTATGAAAACACAGCCAGTATCGACACCCTGCGAGTCAAAAACATCCGCTCAATCCTGGCCGTACCCCTTAAAACAGAAGAGCGACTGGTCGGACTTGTTTACATTGACCATCCCCGGGGTGGAATTTTTGGACAAGGCGATTTGGACTTTCTCCACGCTTTTGCCAATCAGGCTGCGCTGGCTATTGACCGGGCCAGGACACACCAACGCCAGATTAAAGAGCTAACCCTGCTTAATGAGTTGAGCCGGAGCGTAGTTCGGGTGCTTGATCTAAACGAGGTGTTGACCCGTATTGTGACCGAAGTTACCCGGATATTGAACGTGGAATCTGGTTCTGTGCTGTTACTGGATGAAGACGCCTCTGAGTTGACTTTTTCCACCTCGGTATCCGCCGGCAAGCAGATTAAAATACCCACACGCTTAAACAAAGACCAGGGAATTGCCGGCTGGGTAATAACCCACGGCCAACCCGCCTGCGTAAATGACGTTTCCCAAGACCCTCGCTGGTTTGGCGAAGTGGAGACCGGTTTTGTAACCAACTCGTTGCTTTGTGTCCCCCTGCAAATAGACGGGCGGGTTTTGGGGGTTCTTGAAGCCCTTAACAAAAAAAGCCCCCAGGGTTTTTTACCTGAGGATATTACCTTGCTATCAGCTTTTGCCGCCTCAGCCACCATTGCCATCGAGAACGCTCGCCTGTTTCAAGAAGCCAGGCAGGCGCGCCGGCTACGGGCGCTCAACGAAGTAGCTATGACCCTGAGCAGCGTTCTGGATTTGAACAAAATCCTGGATAGAGCGCTGGAACAAACCCTGACCATTCTTAAAGTTGACGCCGGGGCTATTAACTTAATTGACGATGACACCCAAACCGACCTGCTGACTATCCGGCCGGGTCGCAGCCCATCCGGCGACCCCGCCCTGGCTGACAAGCAGACTCAGTCGCTCAGCCACATCACCGCCTGGATGCTCAACAGAAATGGTGATGCCGGTTTTACCGACGAGGCCGTTGTTATTGATGACAATCACTTTGATTACAAGCTGGAAGATTTGGGTTTGGTCGACTCCGGTATTGAGGCGCTGGCCGCGTCGCCCATTAGAGTGAGTGGAACCATTAGCGGGGCAATGGTCATCGTTAGTTTTAAGCCGCATACGTATACGGTAGGAGACATAAGTTTACTCAATGGTCTGGCTCGCATCATTGGCCTGGCGGCGCAAAATGCTATTCATTATCTGCAAACCCAGGCGCAAACCAAACACCTCCGCTATCTCAACCAGATTGGCAGCGCGCTTACCCGCAGCCTGGATGTGGGACAAGTGTTAAAGGTGATTATTGAGGGAGTTAACACCCTGCTGCAAACTGAACTTACCTCGGTTTTTCTTATTGACGATGACACCAACGAGCTGGTTTTAAGCTACAGCACTAAAGACGACACCGAAATTAGATTGCCATCCCCCTGGCAGGGAATTGCCGGTTGGGTGGCCCGCGAAGATCAACCGGCCCTGGTCAACAATACCCAAAGCGACCCGCGTCACCTGCGTCAGGTTGCCATAGAAACCGGCTATCAGGCCCACTCCATTCTGTGCGTGCCTCTTAAAGTGGAGGGGCAGGTGATAGGTGTGGTTGAGGTCTTAAACAAGATTGGCGGGCAACAATTTAATCATTACCACCAGGCTATGTTAACCGAATTGACCCGGTGGGCCGCAATTGCCCTGCAAAATGCTCGCCTTTTTGATGAGCGAGTGCGAGCCTACGATCGCCTTAATACCGAACAACAGCGTCGCATTGCCGCCGAAGCGCGGGGAGCGATGGCCGCCGTTATTTTGGATATGGCTCACACCATGAACAACGTTGTCGGAGCTATCCGGGTATGGGCCTCAATGTTGCAACATGCCCAAGATGCCGACCCTCAACAACCGCTCTCTAAATCTGAAAAAGCTATCGGACAAATCCGGCAAAATGCGGAAGAAGCTCTGAAACTTATGGGGACAATGACCGGGCCGCTGGAGGTAGCGGTTGTTGCTCCCACCGATGTTCACACCTGCTTAAACGCCGCCGTAGAGAGTTGCTGGCATCCCGATAAAATCGAAATTGTCAAAAAATATAGAGAAGACATCCCCCCGGTAATGGCCAATGCCGAGCGCCTGGAAGCTGTTTTCCACAACTTAATTTCAAACGCTATTCAGGCCATGACTCGGCAGGGGGGGCAAATTCAGGTATGTACGCGGCAAAACCAGGAAAACCGGGTCGAGATAATTATTGCCGATAACGGTCCCGATATTCCACCGGAACTGCAAGAGCGTATCTTTAATCCGGGCGTTTCAGGGAAGGAAAGAGGGCTGGGTATTGGTTTGTGGCTGGTAGAAACCTTTGTCCATCAAGTTAATGGGCATATTGATTGTACCAGCTCTGCAAAAGGCACAACATTTACAATCACGTTGCAACCCGTAGAGCAGTAATTGGTAAATAGTAATTGGTAATCATAACCAACTGCTCAAACATGTCATTTTGACCGAAGGGAGAAATCCCTACAATAGCGCTTTGATCAATTAGTTTGCTGGAAGATTCTAAATTTGGCAGTCAAGTTTATCCGGCAAATGTTTTGTTCAACAAACAGGCTATCAATTGTTGCGCTATCATACTAATGACATAAGGAGAGAACAACCATGACTGACCAATCCGCTAAAATTCTGGTGGTAGAAGACCGGGCCGACTGGCAAGATATTCTATGCACAACTCTGGCCCAGCAGGGACACACTCCTCGTTCAGCCGGAAAGTATCAAGAGGCTCTTAACGTATTGGGGCTGGAAAAATTTAGTTTAGCCATCATTGACCCGGTGCTTGACACGCTTAACCGCTTTAACCGCGACGGTTTGAGCGTCATCCAGAAAATCCGCGAAATTGAACCGGCTATGCCGGTTATTATTATCACCGGCTCTCTAACTCACGATATGGAGGTGAGTCTGCAACATCTCTATCCCAACGCCCCTATTCTCTTTAAAGAAAGTTGGGATACTGTAGAGTTCAATGACCTGATTAACGAGATGATAGGCCGGCAACCTCACCCCCAGCCTGCCCGACCAGACGGCGATGGCGATACCAAACAAACCGCTGACCGGGTGTCGTCCACGCCTTCCCCGCCGGAAAAAGCCGTTGGTCGCCCCCGCGTATTGCTGGTTGAAAATCGCAAAGATTGGCAAGATATTGTGGTTTCTGTTTTTGAAGAAGCCGGATACTTTTGGCGGGTAGCCAACAATGCCCGCCAAGCGTTGGTAGAGTTGGAACAGGAAGGCTTTCATCTGGTTGTGCTGGATTTAAAACTTCAGCAACCCGATTTGCCCCTGCGCTCCAACGAGGGCTGGTTGCTGCTCGACGAACTGGTCGAAAAGCATCCCAAAACCAAAGTGATTATTCTTAGCGGCAAGGCCGGCCCCCGTGATGTGGCCGATTTGTTGACCCACTACCCGGTTATTGGCTTTATTGAGAAACAAAGCTTTAACCCGGACCTCATTAAAGAGGCGGTCGCCCAGGCTTCCCGCTCGCCCCGGCTGCGGATTAGAAGCTTTGGTCAACTCCAGATATGGCGCGACGACCATGCCATTGGCGTTTGGGAACGCCCCCAGGCCGAAACCATAGTAAAGCTGCTACTGATTCGCCGGGCGCGGGGCGGGCGCGCCGTGGCCGCCGATGAACTGATTACCCGCTTGTGGCCCGATGCAGATGAAGAGAGCGGTCGCAAAAAATTACTACCCCTTATCAGCAACGCCCGGCGCACATTGGAGCCGGATATTGAGCCGCGCGACTCAAACTTTGTTTTGCGCAGCGCCAACGGTTACTACTTTAATATTGGCGATACCGTGACCTGGGACTTGTTGGGCTTTCGCCAATACCTGCGGCTTGGTTCTCAGTTGGCCAGAGAAGAACGCTGGGAAGAGGCCGTGACCGAGTTAGAAAAAGGCCGGGCGCTCTACCGTGGCGATTTTTTGGCCGAGGACCGCTACGTCGACTGGGCCATCGACATCCGGCGCGAGATTACCGGCGATTACTGCAACCTGCTGGTCCAACTGGCCGATGCCTACGCCGCCCTGGGTCGCTACGCTCAAGCCGTTGAGGTATGCGAGGCCGCATTAGCCAAAGACCCCTTGCTGGAAAGAGTCTATCGCCGCTTGATGCACTTTCACTACTGCAACGGCGAAAAGGGAAAAGCCCTTAAAGTTTACCGCGATTGCATCAAGCTTTTTGAGGAGCTATTTGGCGAAAGCCCCACCCCGGCCACCCGCCAGCTTCATCAAGACATTGTTGATGATAAAATCATCGAGTGTCCGGCCAAGTAAAATGGACAATGAACAATGAGTAATGAACAATTAACAAAACATTTGCTCATTGTTCATTGATAATTGACAAATGACCGTTTCAATTATTCAAGTCGAAAATCTGCACAAAAGTTACCTGATGGGCAAAGAAGCCGTGCCCGCTCTGCGCGGCGTCACCATCAATGTCCGGCAAGGTGAGATGCTCTGCCTGATGGGACCCAGTGGCTCCGGCAAAACCACTCTGCTCAACCTGTTAGGGGGGCTGGACGAACCGGGCCGGGGGCATATTACCATTGATGGTAAAAACATAGTGTCGATGAAAGAGGAGCAACTGGCCCGGTTGCGGCTGCAAAAATTGGGTTATATCTTTCAAACCTTTAACTTGCTCAACAACTTTACCGCCTTTGAAAACGTAGAAGCGCCGATAGTCCTGGCCGGCAAACTCAGACGCAGGCAGCGCAAAGAGCGGGCGGCATTGCTAATGGAACAAGTAGGGCTGGCAGACCGGATGGACCACTACCCCAGCGAGTTATCCGGCGGCCAGCAGCAGCGCGTGGCTATCGCTCGCGCCCTGGCCAACGACCCCCCCATCATCATCGGCGATGAAATGACCGGCGACCTCGACTCCCAAACCGGCTTTGAGGTGATGCGTCTGGTGCGCCGCCTGAATCAGGAACAGGGCAAAACCGTCATCTTTGTCACCCATGATCCCCGTATGGCCGACTTTGCCGACCGGATTATTAATTTGTTAGACGGGGTAATAGACAGCGAGGAAGTGAGGAATGGCGGGTAGAGTAGCGGCAGGCGCTACTTCAAAATATAATATGTTCCCTTCTTGTCCCCAATCTTCAACAACAACCCTTTATCCACCAGATCGACCAAATCCAGCCGAATAGTCTCCGGGTTGACGTTGGGACAAAGCTGCCGGTACTCGCGGTTGGTAATGCGGCCATTCTCCTCGATAAAACTCATAGCCCGCATCTGGCGCTCGTTCATGTTGGTG
>JAJRVO010000460.1 GCA_024277275.1 Chloroflexota bacterium | reverse complement strand
CGTTGTTATGGTATCCTCAATGTCGTTCATCTTTTCCAACGTATCTTTCTTGACCTTGAAGGCTATCGCCTCTTCGCTGGAGTTGCTTAATGACACCACCACTATATCTAGGGTCTTGCACGGAAAATCCCAAAGAGCCATAGAACGTATGTTGGAATGGAGAAAATGGGGTGGCAAGATAAAAAGATGCTTGCCAATAACTACCGAGCATTTGGGTATTTCCCACATAGCGTGGGTAACGCTCTCTTTGAGATTCCGAATTAACAGAATTATCGGATTTGGCAAAAAATATCCGCCAGTTCGATAATCTGGGCTATGAATTCTTTTCTACCACGTCATATGTGAAACACGCGAGTATTTGATATTTACCAGTACTTACGCAGTTTAGAGCAGAATTAGCTGAATGCGAGAATTTTATTCTAATATTCTGCCGATTCTGCTCTAAATGAGGCACAAAACCGTATACTGAACGGCAACTGCGTAAGTACTGATTTACATTATACTTTCTTTTCCGAGTATCGACAAGCAATTTTGGGAAATTGTCCTCAACCCCCCTTGACTCTGGCATGATGTCTGTGATACGATAACACCGTTACTTGTACCGCAAACTAACAGCATGTCCCGATATTGGAGGGGTGCAAGGTGAGCGATAAAGATAAAACCAAAGCGCAACTTATTGATGAGCTAACCGCTATGCGCCGGCGGATTTCCGCACTGGAAGCATTAGAAACCAAGCGCAAACAGGCCGAACAATCGCTGCGTGAAAGTGAGACTCGGTTTGCCGGTATTTTAGATGTGGCCGCCGATGCCATAATTTCTACCGATGAAACACAGCAAATCATCCTTTTTAACAAAGGGGCCGAAAACATCTTTGGCTATTCCGCGCAAGAGATGATAGGCAAATCGCTAAATTTGCTCATTCCAGAGCGATTTTGGACCATTCATCAAAACTATATTGCTCAATTTGTCCGGTCTGCTACGCCTATCTACCAGATAGGAGAACACCAGCAAATATTTGGGCGCAGAAAGAATGGCGAAGAATTTCCCGCCGAGTCCTCAATTTCGCAACTAGAAGTTGGGGGCCGAAAAATCTTTACAATTGTCTTGCACGACATCGCCAAACGCAAGCGATTGGAAGAACAACTGGCCGCTATTTATCAACTGGGACAAGAGCTAACCCTGCTTCACAACGAGGCCGCTATTATCCGGCGCGTATTAGAAACAGCCACCACCTTGCTCCAATTTGAGATTGTCGGTTGCGGCTTGGTAGACCGTCAAGCGGGTGTATTGCGTTACTGCTACAGCATACCGGAGATAATGGAACTATCTATGCCGCTTACCGGACCCGAAACGCGGGGAATTAGCGTCGCTGTGGTTCACAGCGGGCAGGCGCTTAATGTGCCTGACGTTATGCAGGACCCTCGTTACGTTTTTCCTCCGGGGGGCCTGCCTATTTGTTCGGAATTGTGCGTACCCATAAAAGTAGACCAACAAGTTATTGGGGTTTTAAACATAGAAAGTTCCCTGCCAAACTGCTTCACCTCAGACGACCAACAACTGCTGCAAACTCTGGCCGACCAGGTTGCCGTAGCCCTTGAAAACGCCCGCCTGCATACAGAGATGCGGCGTCGCGCCCAAGAGTTGGCCGCTCTTCACTTTGCCGGCCGCACAGTGGTCTCCAGTTTAGACCTGGACACCATCTTGCAGCAAGCGATGATTGAGGCCAAAATACTATTGGAAGCAGAAGGAGCCTCAATTCTCTTACATCACTCTCCCAGCGATGAACTAATCTTTGCCACAGCGGCCAGCCCCGGAACTGAGGCGCTAATTGGCGCGCCGGTTCCGCTTAAGGGCAGCATAGCCGGCTGGGTAATGAGGCATAAAGAACCTGTTTTGGTGGACAATGCCCAAAAAGATTCCCGATTTTACAACCAGATTGACAACCTGACCGGTTTAAACACCCGCTCTTTGTTGGCTGTGCCGCTTATGGTCAACGAGGAAGTTATCGGCGTTATAGAGACCATCAATAAGGCCGGCGGAACCTTTAATCTGCATGACCTGGAGCTGCTAGAGGCGTTAACCAGTTCGGTGGCCGTAGCCATTGCAAACGCCCGCTTGTACGAGAATTTACAAGAGCAGATGCAAATGCTTCAAGAAACCCAGGCCCAACTGGTCCAAAGCGAAAAAATGGCCGCCGTTGGCCGGTTAAGCGCCTCTATTGCCCACGAAATCAACAACCCGCTTCAGGCCATCCAAAATTCTCTGACTCTGCTTAAAGAAGAGATGGATAGTCATCGGCGTCCGCAAGAACTGCGATGTTACCTGGATATTGCCGAAGAAGAGATTAAGCGTATTTCTAAAATAATGCACCGGCTACGCGCTTTTTACCGCCCGGCGCGTCAAAAAGAGCATCCTTTGGCCATAGGTTCGTTAGACACTTTCTATCGCCCAACCCGCAAGGAGTTGCAACTTATTGATTTAACGGTTATCCTGAAAAGTGTGCTATATTTGGTTGATGCACAACTAAAAGAAAATGGCATTACGGCTGAGTGCAATTTAAATAGCAATTTACCGCCAATCCAGGGCAACTCCCATCATCTTAAACAAGTTTTTTTAAACCTGGTTCTAAACGCTGTTGAGGCTATGGCTGCGCAGGGCGGAGTATTACACCTGAACTCTATGCCAGACCAAGCCCAGTTAGATAACGGTCAATTGCTGCCGGTGGTGCGTCTTGAGTTCAGCGACACCGGGGTCGGCATACCGCCAGAAGCTATCCCTCACCTGTTTGAACCTTTTTTTTCTACCAAAGCGCAAGGATCGGGACTGGGATTATCTATTAGCTACAAGATTATTCGGGCCTATAATGGGCGGATAAATGTAGAGAGTCAGATGGGGATGGGAACAACCTTTACCATTCTCTTGCCGCTAAAACAACCGTAGCCTAACTGGAATAGATTAATCAAAGGGAACTAAAATGGTCGCCACTATTTTGGTTGTAGAAGACGAAGCAAACATCCGCTCTTCTTTGGAGAAGATGCTTACCCAAGATGGACATCAGGTTATGGTTGCAGAAAATGGAGAGACGGCGCTGGGCTACATCTTGACCCAGACTTTTGATTTAGCCTTAATTGACCTGAAACTGCCGGGTGTTGGGGGCATAGAGGTATTGGCGACGCTGCATGAGCAATCGCCGGAAACCGTGGCTATTGTGCTTACTGCTCACGCCTCGCTAAAAACGGCGGTTGAGGCGCTGCGTCAGGGCGCTCATGATTATCTGTTTAAGCCCTGCAACCCGGCTGAGTTGCGAGAGAGCATACGCCAGGGCTTGCAAAATCGCCATCCCCAGATGCGGCAGCAAGAGTTGCTAAACCGGCTGGAGGAACTGTCCGGTAACCTGGAAGAGATTCGCAGCGCCATTATTGAAGAGCATCATGAGCCGCCCTTGAACATAGTCCAACCAGCTACTCAAAAAAACCGTTTTGTGCAAGCCGGCAGCCTGATTATGGACCGTCTACGCCATGTTATTACTTTGGATGGTCGTCCCCTACGCCTCTCTCCAACCGAGTTTGATTTACTGGCCTATCTAATTGACCAGTCGCCCCGAACCGTCTCGCACCAGGAGTTGATACGCGAGGCGCGCGGATACGATAGCGAACCGTGGGAGGCGCATGATACAATGCGTTCTCACATCTATCATATTAGGCGGAAAATTAAAGATACAACCGGCCGCACAGACATTATTCGCACAGAGCGCGGAATCGGTTACACAATTAGTCGATAATTTCGTATCTTCTTAATAACTTGGGGTAACTTTGCGTTACACTGATATGCCTGGATAGTAACAAAAAATCAAACTTAAGGCAGAGGGTCGATAAAATTAAACCCTCAGTTTTTTTGTGGAGATTGTCTCCACACAACCTCCACACAACCTTGACGGCACAAGCCTTAATTTATGTTATTATATTAAAGCGTGTAAAAGACCTTTATCATCGGCGGCATACTAACGCTTGTGATAACTCTCTTTAGAGACCCCAATCAACATCCCATTAAAGGAAAACGGTGTAATGCCCCATACACTTACAGCAAATAAATGCAACTCAGAAACAAACAAGCCTGGTGATCTTCAATCCACATTCGTTGAAAATGCCGGACCGCGACGCATTTTGATTGTAGATGATCATAAAAACGTAACTGTGACATTGAAAAAGAGCCTGGAGAAACTACCCGGCTACGAAGTTTTTACCGCGTTTAAAGGAGAACAAGCATTACATCTTATTAAACAGCAACCTTTTGACTTGATACTAACAGATTATTGTCTGCCCGGTATAGATGGTCTGACTCTGGCGGCGCAAATTCGGCAGTTGTATCCGCAAATGGCAATTGTAATGATCACTGTCTATGCAACAGATGAGCTGCGTGAGCAAGCCGCATACCTTTCTATTCATGCTGTTTTAGATAAACCTGCCACGCTGGCAGAAATTCGCCAGGTGGCGTCGGAAGCATTGCAGGAGGCCGGCATGCTCTAAGGCAGTTCCGAAATTTAAATCATCCCAAAACTTGTCGTAAATTCACGTGATGCGTGATAAAGCTGCTTTTCACGCATCACGCATCACGAATTTTGGGATAATTATTTTTTCGGTATTACTAAGTTTATGAGATTAGAGATTGACTTTAATCTCCCAATCTCCAAATTTCTATTATCATAGAAACATAGCCGAACCTACGGCACAGCAACGAGAATGAAAATAAAGTTTAATGAGTTGGGTGAGTTTAATGAGTTGGGTGAGTTACTCACCCAACTCAACAAACTCAATGAACTCACCCAACTATTTTTACAGGAGGAGTTGGAAGATGATGAACAAGTTACAAAACTTATGGCACAGGTTAACTATTCCACACGCTACCAATGAGGACTAAGCCCGACAAGAATACATGACCAGGGTGATATTTGTCATAATGCTTGTGACAGGGCTTATTTTTATTTTGGCATTTTTTATTGGCCTGTTTTTTGATGCGTCATTGCCAATGGACCTGGTCATTAGCGCATTTATGAGTATGATTTTGTTTGGAGGATTGTGGTGGGTAGACCAAAAAAATTGGCGCGCGGCCAGTTACCTGTTACCTGCCTTGTTTCTCTTGCTTGCCATACGGGTTAACTACGTTAGCGGGATGGGAACAATAGCTATGCTGCAATACGCTATTGTGGTTTTGCTGGCGTCTATGCTCCAAGGAGGGAGGATGCAGTGGGTAGCGTTGTTTTTAAGCGTTGGAGCATATCTGGGTATTGGCTGGATGTATGTACAAGCTCTTTTGCCCCCGCCACCTGTGCCGGAGGATAATTTTGTTAGCTTTGCCCTGCCTGTCGGCGGTATGTTGGTCTTTATTGCCACCCTGCAATGGTTCTATACCACGCAGTTCCGGCGCACCCTAAAAGACCTGGCCGCGCATAAGGCCGATTTGGAACAGACAGTGGCCGAGCGCACGTCCGAAGTGAATCGTTTGCTGGACGGGGCCAGGAACACGGTTCAAAAGTACGTTGAGCATATGGCAGAGATAAGGCGGGGCAATCTGGCGGCCCGAATTGAGCTTAACGGGAATGGACAACAAGAAGACGATCCGCTACTGGCGCTGGGACGCGATTTAAACGAGACAACGGCCACTTTGCAATCTATGCTCATCCAGGTTGAAGAACAAAGGGAGCATTTACAACATATATTAACCCAGTCCGGCGATGTAGCCGGTCACTTGAGTTCCGCCGCCTCTGAGATTATGGCCGCTGCCAGCCAGCAAGCATCCGGAGCTAACGAGCAATCTGTGGCTATCTACCAAACTTCAACCACCATTGGCGAGGTAAAAACTATTGTTGAGCAAGCCTTTGGTAAAGCCCAGTCAGTGGCCGAACAAGCCCGGCGCACCCGTGATATTTCCCAGGCCGGGCAGCAAGCCATAACCGACACCCTGGACAGTATGAAGCAGATTAAAGATAAGGTAACAGGGATAGCCGACAATATCCTGGTTTTAAGTGAACAAACCCAACAAATTAGCGAGATTACAGCCACCGTAAGCGAGATTGCTTCTCAAAGTAATCTATTGGCCCTCAATGCCTCGGTTGAAGCAGCTCGGGCCGGAGAACACGGCAAAGGCTTTGCCGTAGTGGCGGTTGAAGTTCGTAATCTGGCCGAACAATCCAGACAGGCTACGGCTCAAATCAAGGTCATCCTCAATGAAATTCAGCGGGCCACCAATGCTGCTGTAATGGCCACAGAGGAGGGAACCAAAGAAGTAGAGGTTGGGGTGCAACTAACCGGACAAGCCGGAAAAACCATTCAGCAACTGGCATCCAGTATCATTGACAGCGCTGAAGCAGCCCAACAGATTGTAGCCAGCGCCCAACAGCAAACTACCGGAATGGAGCAGATTGCTCTGGCGATGGAAAGCATTAACCAGGCCACCATACAAAATCTGGCCTCAACCCGCCAGGCCGAAAAGAGCGCCCAGGATTTATCGGGTCTGGCTCAGCAAATAGAGGGATTGGTAGCAAAGTATAAACTGAGTTAAAAGAATAGGGTGTGACTGAAATGAGTTGGGAGTTTTGAAAACCGGAGGCCAAAGCAAGCGGCTTGTACACAAGATTGGACTCCATCTCCAACTGAAATTAGTCACACCCAAAAGAACAGGAAATGGATAGATTATGGATACAGAAATAAAAATATATATCAATAACGATCTGGATATAGTGATGGCCCGAATGCAGGCCCGTGAGGTGGCTAAAAAAATGGGGTTTAACACCGCAGACCAGGCTCGTATCTCGCTGGCCGCCTCCGAGTTGGCCCGGGTGTTATCTTGGATGCCCCGCGAGCCTGGTGAAATTGTTATTACCAGCGCTCACAAAAACGGTCGTCAGGGATTGCAAGTTGTTTGCACGGTTCAAAGCGAACATCTTCCGGCGCAAGGACCATCAGATAACGAGACAGAAATCTCTGTACCCCGTCAGAGCATAGCCGGGGCTTGCCAATTGGTCGACGAGAGTATGATTGAGCCGGGTAACAATCAACAAGCCCGTGTCACCTTAACAAAATGGCAACAATAAAGAAGTTCTACTATAATTTGGGGTAGGACCAATGTCCTAACTTGTTTTACAGAGTAGTGGCCAGGGTATGCCCCCATATTTAAAAAAATACAGGCGAAAGGATTGTATTGATGGATATCACAACTGAAAGCGATACCTCTATACCAAACCAGTCCTCAATTTTAATTGTCGAAGATAATCCGCCACAAGCTCTAAAAACAAAGGTGACTTTGGAGAGTCACGGTTACCGGGTGGTTTGGGTCAATACTGGCCTGGCAGGGCTAGATATAGCCCAACATAAACTCTTTGACCTGATTGTGCTTGATATTCAATTGCCGGATATTAACGGTTTTGAAGTATGTAAAAAACTTAAAGCTAACTCCAAACTGGCCGCCATTCCGGTGATAATGTTGACGACGCGCGACCGGGCCAAAGATGCTATGAGCGGCCTAAACGTGGGAGCAATTGATTACATTCCCAAAGACGCCTTTGCCGAGACCGTTTTATTGGAAACAATTAAGCAAATGCAAACGACCAATTAGGGTCATTGTAAGCGTTAATCCCCCAGGGTTTTAAGCGCTTGCTTGCCGTTAAAAACGCAAAACAAATATAAGTTGCTAAAAACACACACAGGGTAATGATGACTCCACAAAATCTATCGACACTGACAACAGAAGAACTACTGGTAGTTGAAAACTGGCCCATCAGCGTAGAGGCCTCCCGTGGAGAGTTAAAAAAAGCCCGAAAGCTGCTGGAACGATATCAAGCCGTTTTACGGTTGGCCAATATAGAAATTGAGCGTCGCAATCAAGGCGTTATTGCCCTCACTACTTTTGCTTATCAAACCAGCAAAATAACTACCCCCGTAGCTTTGCTTAAACTGGCATTGGTTCAGGCTCTGGAAACTGTTACTGCCCAGGTAGGCGCTATTATTCTAATAGATGCAGATACTAAAGAGCTAAAGTTAGGAGTCCACAAAGGGGTAAATGCCGAATTGGCCCGTATTTTAACCGGACGACAGTTAGGCCAGGGAGCTACGGTGCTAATGCCGCATCTGGTGACCGGCTCCGGGGCGTTGCTGGAATACCATACCAGCGCCGACGAAATGGAAAGGCAATTACTTGCGGTCAGTGGTTTGACCAGTTTGGTTAGCCTGCCGTTACAGTTTGGCCCCAGGCTGATGGGAGCCTTGTTGGTGGGCTTGCAGGGGAAAAGAACTTTTAAACCCGCCGACCTCTATTTTTTGATGGCTATTAGTCAGGAAACAACCATTGCCCTGGAAGGCTTACGTTTGCGTGAGGGGTTATGGCATACGGCTGCAACATTGCTAAATGAAGAGGAAGCGTTGGGTGATGTTGAACTACAGTCGGTAGAAAAAGCCGACATTGATTTGCCAATATCCACCCCATTTGAATTACCCGCGTCGTCCGCGCCAACCATAGAACCGGCTGAGGACGACCTTGAGCATTTACTGGCGGCAATGATGGAAGCCGAAGAGGAAGTCCAGCAACAAAATGCTGACCTCCAGACAATGATTACCCTTTCTGAAATGATGAATCAAAGCCTTAACCTGACAGAGATTTTACAGTGTGCGGTTGAGCAAACCCAGGTTATTCTCAAAACAGATGCAGCCTGGATTTATCTGTTGGGCGAGAAAGACCGCCTAGATATGCGGGCGTATACGGGCCTTTCTACGGCATATGTACGGGGTATGCAGCGCCTTAAGGCAGGCGATCAAATTGAGGGCCGGGCGGCGACTAAAAATAAGGCCCAATTTATAAAATCAGTTGATAGTTACCGGCACAAAATTTGGGTTGACCGAGAGAAACTTAAGGCAATTGCGGCAGTGCCAATTACCCGTCCAGAATATGGGCAAGCCGAACAGCATCGCTCGCATGTGGTTGGCGTGCTGGTTGCCGCCAAAAAAGGAAAACCAAACCAACCCTGGAGTCCTCGCGAGATGCGCTTGCTGACCTCAATTGCCAACCAGTTGGCCCCGGTTATAGACAATGCCCGGTTATATGCCCGGATTCAAGAAGATGAAGCGAGTTTAAGGGCCGGTAACGAGGTTTTGCAAACCGTTAACGATATGCTACTGAACAAAAACACGTTATTAGAAAAATTAATTCAGGATGATCTAATCCCAATTCTAAACAAAGTTGTCCCACTGCTTCAATACCTGCTGACTGCAAACTCAGATATGCTAACTAAAACCCAGAAACGGAACATAGCCCTGGTGCAAAAAGTGCGGGACAGGTTAAAAACCCATCTTAAAAGCCTATGAATTATCGGTTGTCTGGCGTAAACAATAAACACCCTGTCAAAGCGATAGGGTGTTTTGTTATTGATGAACCCATGCTATCCCCCAAAAGTCTCATTCAATTTTCCCTTAGAGTTGTGATACGATAGATATATATATGGGTTAAAATTCAATTATTTAACAACTGACAAAATTTTATCCTTTTGGTACTATAGACACACCTATTGGGTAAATGCTTAGGGTACAACTCTGGGCAAAAGCAGACAATTTTCCAGTAGGTTAAAGACGGATTAAAGGAGTAAAAACTCCTCAGGATGTCTTTTGCCCAGGCCACTCGGGTACACGCAAATTACAAATTAATCATCCCATTAAATAGCAATCTTGTAGGGCAAGGTGGTTGCAATGCAGTTAAGCGACACACAACCCATTGACGATAGACCAACAGACAAAGCTAAGGATGAAAAGACACTAAGTTTGGCTAAAATAGCCGGGTTTGGACCTGCTGGGTACACCCACCACGCCCAAACTCTTTGCTCCGGTTATCGGTTAAATTATGGATTTATTTGTTGGTGAGAACTAACGGTAAAGGAAGGTACAGCGAATGGACGTACAGAAATGGATAACATTGCCCCACCATCATAAACTGATGGTTGGCTTTGTTGCCTCAATAATATTGGCTGCTATTGGGGGCCTTGCCAGCGTTTTTGCCCTTGATGTAAGCCAAATACCGGTAAATACTGCAAATGCCAACCTGGTATTAAT
>JAJRVO010000459.1 GCA_024277275.1 Chloroflexota bacterium | reverse complement strand
ATATAAATGCCGGGTTCAACAGTCATCACGGTTCCGGCGGGAACTTCATCGGGGTACATAAAGCTGTATCGCGGGCCTTCGTGAACGTCCAGGCCCAGGCTGTGTCCCAAACTATGTCCAAAGTAGTCGCCAAAATCTGCGCCTTTTATGATCTCGCGGGCCAGTTTATCAACCGCCTCGCCGGTCATGCCCGCTTTAGCGCCCGCTATTGCCGCTTGCTGCGCTTTAAGGACGGTGTTCCAAACGGTCAGATAGCGGTCATCGGCCGGCTGGCCCAAACAAACGGTGCGGGTAAGGTCAGAACAGTAGCCATCTACCACACAGCCAAAATCCATAACAATGGGTTCCCCTTTTTGCAATACCCTGTCACCAGGCCGGGCATGGGGCTTGGCCGCGTTGGGGCCGGAAGCGACGGCAGGTTCAAAAGCAAGCGCGCTGGCCCCGCGCGTGCGCATATAACTTTCCAACTCCCAGGCAATCTGTAGCTCGGTCATACCCGGCTGCATCCAGTTGATAATATGCGCCAGGGCTTCATCGCCCAGAGCAATGGCTTTTTTAATGCTGGCCAGTTCGCCGGCCTCTTTTTGCATACGCAGTTCTTCTACAAAACCCTGGGTGTGGACCAACACCAACCGGCCCTCCAGGCCTTGCTCCCACTTATGCAAAGTCGCCACGCTCACGCTGGCGGCCTCAAAGCCTACCCGATGACCGCCCAGGCCCATCTCGCGCAGCATTTCAAGCATAGCGTCTACAAAACTATAGCCGACTTCAATCAATTCCCAGTCGGGACACTGCTGGCGCACCTGCTCATAGTAACGCGAATCGGTGGCCAGAGCTTGTCGCTCCTGAGTGATAATCAACGTTCCCGCACTGCCGGTAAACCCGGAAAGATAGCGGCGGTTATGGGATTGAACGACCAAAAAACCGGCCAGGTCCATCTCGGTCATTTTTTGGCGCATTTTTTCTAAACGCATAGTTAGCTCCTTTGAATTTGCTACTCCTGCAACAATCCATTCTCAAACAGATATTTGGCAAACAATATCGACACATCCCGGCTGGGGTGCCAGTGGCCGCCCGCCTCTTGAACATTTACGCCGTCTTGAATGGCTTTGTCCGATATCTGAAACAGGTCAAAATATCGAATGCCCGACGTATCCAATATTTGCAAAATCTGGTCCCTGGCTTCTTTTTCGTGGGGCTGCCAATCGTCATAGGGGATAAAAACAGGAAGTACCAAAATGGTAAAGGGAATCCCTTCGCCGGCCAGAATATCGCGCAATTCTTTGAGGCTGTCTTCCGCTTCATCGACAATGGCTTTTCTGTTTTCAGTTCCATCACCCGTTAGGCCGATGACGAACCTGTACAAATAGCTGCGCCTGAACAGCCAGGGGTTCAGGTCTCGCATAGGTTGGTTGGGGGCGTACACAATCAACCCGTCGCCTTCGTGATTAAAAGCGATGGGCGTTGTTTCAAAATCGTTGATGTGAAAGGTCAAAATAACGTGGTCCGGCTTAATGGCGGCGTTAAACTTTTTGTAGTAATTGACCTCTTGCACTGTGTTAAACGACTCCACCCCGGCGTTCCAGTACTCAAACTTTTCTTCGCCGTAAACATCTTTTAAGGCGTCGATAATTTTGGCGCGATGCGTCACCGAGTCGCCAATAAACAGTAAACGGGTGACGCCCGGTCTTTTTTCCAGAGGGTAGTTATTTTCTTTGGTCCCGTATTGGTTGTAAAGGCCGTTGCCCATAATTGGCCTGAAGCCAAAATCAGGATCGACGGTGAAGATGTTGTAGCCCGGATTATCACGAGTCCAGGATAGCTCGACGGCGGTTTTAACAAATGGCGACGGCTGGCGCAGCCTTAAAACACCTTCCATCATCAGCAGGGCCAACGTTACGCCAAATATCGCCAGTAACAAATTTATAACGATTGTTTTTGAATTGGAGGTGTGTGTTTTTGTCATGCCCGCATTATAAGTTGGGATTGCGTCATCTACAAAAAGAAAAGACCCTAAAGGTTTTTAAAGTCTGGAGAGGATTTAGTAATTCAACGTAACCGTTTAAAAAGGCGAATGACGAACGACGGCGGACGAATGAATCAATAAGCGCAAGGTTTTTATCGTTCGTCCATCGTCGTTCGTCAGATTCAACACAACGGTCTAAACATTGCCGAATCATCCCGTCCGGCTTGTACATCATTCTTTGATTGCCTCGCGCCCAGAGTGTGATAAAATCAAAAAATGCGCCCCCTAGTACGCGGCGGCGTAAATCCTTCGGTAGTTTATGGAGTGAAAAAGTGCACTTTTTCACTCCATAAACTAAGCAACGCGCTGCTTGTAACTACCGAAAGACTTCCGCCAAGCTGTACTAGATATTACGACAGCGCCGCCAGTTTGAAGTGTACCTGCCCAAGTTGCCGCCCCGCCAATACGTCAGCGGCGAGACCCATCGCTACCTGGGTCGCCAATACCGGCTAAAGGTCATTGAATCCGACGACGCCGCAAGCGTCAAACTCAGCCGGGGCTATTTTTATGTTGAAACACCGGATAAAAGCGATACGGAGCGGGTCAGGCAATTGTTAACTGAATGGTATCGCCGACAAGCTCCTAGGCGGCAAGTCAAAGCAAATGAGAAAAATATACAAAAAAATCAGTTGGCTTATCAATGGGATAATGATTGGTGTGATCATTGCCGGGCTAATTGACCGGAGTTTAACCGCCATACTCATCGGGGCGCTGCTTGGCCTGGTTATAGCCCTGGTTTTCAAGGCTGCATCCTGGCTGCGGCAGCGGCGAGAGTGGGAATAGAGGACGGCGTGCAAATTAGAATTGCATCAAGCAACAGTTGGGTCTAAAATACTCAACTTATGAGACGCCTATTCCTTATTAAATTTACGCTACTGCTAACATTCATCCTCTGGCCGCCCACCCTCTGTCCGACCGCCCTCTGGCCGCCCGCCACCCACGCCCAAAAGCCGGCGCCCGATCCTCGCTTTGGCCTGGTGCAAACCTACGACGACTTCGACGCGGCGGCAGAGTCGGGAACAGGCTACACCCGCATCAAACTCTACTGGGATATCATCCAGCCCAACGGCCCCGACGATTGGCAGCCCTCTAACGTGCCCGACCCGCTGATCGAAACAGATTTGGCAGCCGGACGCGAGGTCGTCGGGTTGATTGTCCGCACCCCGGCCTGGGCGCGAGACCCCAACCACCCCGGCAACGACCCCAACACCCCCCAACTCAAAGATGTGCCCGATATGGAAGCGTGGGGGCGTTTTGTCCGTCGCCTGGTTGAGCAGTACCAGGGCCGGATTCATCACTGGATTATCTGGAACGAGCCGGATGTGTGGGACCCCAACCACCCCGGCAGCACCTGGAACGGCACGGAAGAAGATTATTTTCAATTGCTAAAAACGGCCTACCACAATATTAAAGCGGTTGACCCTTCGATGAAGGTTTACGTGGCCGGTTTTACCTACTGGTGGGACGAGGAGTACGACCGGGAGCAGTACCTCTCGCGCTTATTGCGCATCATTACCCAAGACCCCGAAGCTCCCGCCAACAACTTTTACTTTGACGGGGTAAATTATCATCT
>JAJRVO010000458.1 GCA_024277275.1 Chloroflexota bacterium | reverse complement strand
TTGTGGGCATTTCAGAGCAGAATTTTCAGAATGATAGATTTTTGATTCGTTAATTCTGCCAATTCTGCTCTTACATTGACAAAAATCAGCCCGACTGCATGGTTATCGGCAACACAGTTTCCAAAACGGGAATTGCTGCAAACTCAGTAAGAGTTCTTGTGGAATAAGGAAGTAAAGTATGGAAACAAGCGCAGAAGCAACACCGTCCTCACCCAAAGGTAAGCAACCTAAAGCGCTTACTTTGCTCACAACTATTCTTGATACAGTACTGGTGCCGATACTGGCTGTTTTTAGCGCGCTGGTCATTGGCGGTTTGCTTATTGTTGTCACTGATGCCGCCGTATATGCCGCCTTTAGAGCAGGCGGTGTGGGGGCCGGATTGACAACAGCCTGGCAAGCGGTGGCTTTAGCATATGGGGCCTTATTTTCAGGCTCGCTGGGAGACGCCAACGCCATTAGCGAAAGCCTGGTCGCTTCTACCCCCTATATTTTTGCCGGGTTGGCCGTGGCGCTTGGCTTTAGGGGCGGCTTATTTAACATCGGCGGCGAAGGGCAATTGCTGGTTGCCGCCGGCGTATCTGTCATAATTGGTTACAGTTTTCAGTTACCGGCCATTATCCATCTCCCTCTTGCTCTGCTGGGAGGAATGTTGGGCGGCGCGCTCTACGGGGCCATTCCCGGCTATCTTAAAGCCAAAACCGGAGCGCACGAAGTCATCAACACCATTATGATGAACTATATTGCCTTTCGGTTCTTTAGTTGGGCTTTTACCGGCCCGCTGCGCCGTCCCGGCGGCGATGTGCCTGTAACCCAAGAAATTAACCCCAGCGCCTATTTGCCCAAAATTTTTGAAGGCTATCGCTTTCACTGGGGCTTTTTTGTGGCCTTACTGGTTGCCTTTGGGGTGTGGTGGCTTTTGTTTAAAACAACGCTTGGCTTTGAAATTAGAACCGTTGGCGCTAATCCCAATGCCGCCCGCTACGGAGGGATCAGGATTACCCGGACCACCGTCATGACTATGGCTATCAGTGGGGGCTTGGCCGGGCTGGCCGGAGCAAACGAAGTGTTAGGCTTAAACCACTTCCTGGCCGATGGCTTCTCATCCGGCTACGGCTTCGATGCCATTGCCCTGGCCCTATTAGGCAAAAGCCATCCGCTGGGCGTAGTTCTGGCCGCGCTTCTCTTTGGCACGCTGCGCAACGGGGCCACCCGTATGCAATCTATAGCCAGCATTCCCATCGATATTATCTCGGTGGTGCAGGCATTGGTGATTGTCTTTATTGCCGCGCCGGCCATTGTGCGCTGGATTTATCGGGTAAAAGCCAAGTCTGATTTAGAAAGCACAACCTTTACCCGGGGTTGGGGCGCTTAAAAAACATAAAGAGAAATAAGGTAACTACTCAGCCTATCCCGCTATGGGGTGCAATTTGGTAATTGGTAAATAGTAATTGGTTATTCATAGCGCGGCAAGCCGCAAATTAACAATGAGCAATTAACAATGAACAAATAATTCTCGCGGATAACGCAAATGTTGCGAGGTAATACTATAATTACTAATTACCAATCACTAATTACCAAAATTTGTCAACGCTACGGTAGGCTGAGCAGTTACGAAATAAGAGGAAATTATGAGTACAGCTGCATTATCGGCAACAACCTCTGCAATTAAAGAAAAACGCGGTATCGGTATGGGCATTTTCTTTCTGGCTGCGGCTCTGGCCATCTTTGTCTTATTTGCCCTTAACAGCACAGCCGATATGACCACCTCCTTTGGCCTGAATCCGGGGGCAAAAACAAATGCTCCCAAATTAGAGAGTTGGGTTTTTTCGACTCAGAACGCGCTCTATTTATTAGCAATAGTAGTAGCCTTTATTGGCGGGTGGCAGTTAGCCAGAGGATTTAAAAGGGTTAATCTGGCGCTTTTGGTTGTTGCGATGGTCTTTATTTTTGCCTTTCTCACCTGGGCCGCCCGCGACACGTCGATGAATTTACTGGGTATGTTTTCGGCGTCGCTTTTGCGGGCGGCGCCTATTGCCTTTGGCGCGCTCAGCGGCATTTTGTGCGAGAGGGCCGGCGTCATCAATATTGCCATTGAAGGTATGATGCTGAGTGGGGCAATGGTTTCGGTGGTGGTAGCCAGTATTTTTCGCAATTATGATGCGATTAACCCGGCTACCGGCGCTCCGCTTTTTCCTGCATGGTTGGCCGGTATTGGTCAAACATTAGATAATTACAACATGTCCAATGCCCTGCCCTGGTATTTAATACTGGGCCTGATAGGCGGGATGCTGACCGGCGGCATACTGGCGGCCTTCCACGCCTGGCTGTCGATAACGTATAAGGTTGACCAAATTGTCAGCGGGACGGTGATTAACATCTTTTCTGTAGGCATTACCAGCTTTTTGAGCCAGCGATTTTTGCAGCCTATTCAGGACCTAAACAGTGGCGGCACGTTTAAGAGGCTTCCAATTCCCGGCCTGTCCAGTATCCCCATTATTGGGCCGCTCCTATTTGAGAACAGCTTTATCATTTACCTGCTGTTTATTTTGGTGATTGCTGTTTTTGTCATGCTGTTTTATACCCGCTGGGGACTGCGCACCATTGCCGTTGGCGAACACCCCGAAGCCGCCGATACGCTGGGTATCAACGTGTTTAAGATGCGCTATGTCAACGTGATTTTGGGTGGTATGATTGCCGGTATCGGCGGGTCTTACTTTACCATTGGCTCAGTTGGCCGCTTTGACGAAGTACTGACCGCCGGTAAAGGTTTCATCGGTCTGGCGGCGATGATTTTTGGCAAGTGGAATCCACTGGGCGCGTTTGGAGCCTCGCTTATTTTTGGCTTTGCCGACGCCTTACAGCAGAAATTGCAGATATTCCAGGAGAATGTACCCATCCCCAGCGAATTTATGCTTATGGCCCCCTACCTTGTCACCATGATTGTGTTGGCCGGGGCCATCGGCCAAGCCATTCCTCCGGCAGCCGATGGTCAACCTTATGATAAGGATTGATTTTTGCCTACCCTCAAATCCCATTCTCAGTAGAGTGAACCAGGGTTGACGCCTCTGACCGGCCTTTGGCTTCCATTTCGCTTAAGGTGCGGGCTACCTCTTCTATAGCCAGGCGTTGTTTGCGGTACAGGTCGGCCTCGCTCATAGCCAACCGATGGGCAATATCACGGACGCGCAACCCCTGGACAAATTTTAACTCCAAAATATTGTACATCAGCCATTCGGCAGCGGTCATCCGGCGCTCGCCCTCGGGGCGCTGTTTTTCTATGGCCTCTCCCAGCACCGAGCGTAAAGCTTTGGCTGCATTATCGTCGTTTTCAGCCAGAGCTTCCTGCACTACTTGCATACCCAAAAGAGGGCTGCCGGTTAATTTGGGGCCGCCCCAATAGTGGTTCAATGCATCGCGGACCATTTTAGAAAAATCTTGCTCCAGGCTGGGGTTCTCAGTTAGCGGGGCCAAATTGGGAGCGCCGGCATAGCTAATGGCGCCGCGCAGGCGTTGCACCCGTTCAATATCGGGGATGATATCTTTGAGCGTTTGAAAAATGTCTTGTTGCAAACGCCGGTCCTCCAGGGCTTCCTCGGCCTGCTCTAACAGGATATCCACCACTTCTTCTTCATCCGGTATCAAGTCGTACATTTCGGCTCTGGCTTCAACCCCTAACAACCCTAGCGAACGGTCGCCGGTTTGATTTTTGAGGATGACAAACCAAAAATTATTTTGGGCGATAAAATAGTGATCGTCTTGGCCGTTTTTCTGTTCAACCAACTTGGCGACATCGATATTAACCAGGGCTTCCTCTATTTTATTTGGCGGGCCAATCTGTGTTTCCAGGCGCGGCCCTTGTTTGGCGGTCAGGTTATAAATAAAGCCGCTGCGCACCCGTAAAATCTCGCACATCGTAGTCAAAATGTTTTCCAGGGCTTGTTGCAAGTCGGTGGTGGTCAGCAGGCGGCGGTCAAGTTCGCTAATCCAGGCAATCTCTTCCCGGTCCCGGTAAAAGATAAGGCTGTCGATGGCCGGTTTGGCAAAATTAATAATTAGCTGCGAGAGAACAATAGCCCCAACAATCAGCGTCGCCAGGACCATTTCCTGAGGGACGCCAAGCAGTTTGTCGCGTTCCGGCAAAGCCTGAATAATTGAAATGACCGTGGCGGCCACAAACGGCCCTCGCAGCAAAAAGTGAACCAAATTGTGCTTGATGACGCGATCCGGCGAGAGGGCTTCAAAAAAGACAACGCTGTAGGCCATCACCACAATCATCATAGCAATGCCAATATTCACCAAAAAGAGGGTTACAAAAAGAACCAGGGGGGGCAGCAATGAGGGCGTGCTGGCAATGAGCATATAAGGGTAGACGCCCAAAGCCGGGGCAACAAAAGAAAAAGCCAAATACGTCATCCGGCGACGCGCTTCTGAAGTGAGGCACCGCGCCCGCGCCCGATAAACTTTGTAGGCCCCCCAGGTTAAAGTGGTATAAAAATAGATGGTAAAAACCCAAAAAAAGGAACCGGACCTAAATTGAGTAATGCCTGGTAAATGGAACGGGGCGCGCACCAGGTACTCTGTTTGGATTGCCAGGAGCAGCAGCACAAAACCAAACAGGTAGGCCAGCAGCACGGCAAAGCGTCGCCGCGAGGAGACAGCGTGAGTAACTCGCAAGAGGACATCGGAAAAGTGCAGGTAAGCAGCCGGGATAAAGGCAATGCCAATCCACTGGAATTTAAGCCAGGGAATGGCATCCTGGGCATTATCAACGTGAAAAAGCGCAACATCGCCAACGTAAGTAAAGCACATACAGGCCAATAACACTGCAAACCCCCGGCCGGTCGAGCTTCTCCAGTTGTAGAAAAGCATGTAGGCAAACAGAGAAAAGGCCAGGATGATAATAGCAGAAGAGAGAACCTCATTCAGCCGGACAAAAATATCGGCAATAAAATCAACTGTTAATGTTTCCATGTGCAATTCAATAATCGGTAATGGGCAGTCAGTGGTCAGTGGTCAGT
>JAJRVO010000457.1 GCA_024277275.1 Chloroflexota bacterium | reverse complement strand
AGTATGGGATTCGGGGAGAGATGTATTGCTTGTTAGGATAGCTGTACCAGTGAAAACTTAAAGCGGTTTCGTGCCAGGGATATGAACCATAACAGGATAAGTTCCAGCTATTGTTGCCGGTATTTTGTACAATGAAACTGACAGGGTAAGTTTCGCCGGTACGCAGAATGAGGGGGTTGTTGGCCCGGTCATCCCATCCGCCAAAACGAAGAATGTTGAATCGGTAGTCATCGGGTGGATTGGGGTTAAGCCCAACAAAGCCGATAGAACCATACGAATGGCCCAACAAACGAGGAGCATCCCAAGGCGGAAACTTGTAACCATCAGAACCCACTCCTTTAGCCCAAATGTTGACATTTTTTTGCATTAATCCAGTCCAGGCAATTGGCGGATTAGTCGGGTTTTGATAGTAACGTTCACCCGGTGGGTCGTAAATTTTGATGTGGGGTAGTCCTCCCATTTCCTCAGTCCATTTCCCGCCTTTATTTCGATATTGAACGTCAAACGTATCATTGTTGTAGGTAATGTAGGGATTGTTGCCGTAATCTACAGCGTTTTGGTAAATTTGCGGGTTGTTAAAATCAAGAACTTGGTGATAGTGGTACTGTTGAACAACTTGGCCTCTTATACCTCGATGACCATCCACAAAAATTTCTCCACAATTTTGATAAGCTTTTGTTCGAGCCAGGACAGCCATTGCCCTCAATGCCTCTTCATCAAAATATCCCTCAATACCTACTTCACCACCCAAAACACCCCTCAAATAATTATCGTACTCTATCCATCGCCACTCGCCATCATTTGGGTCTGGAGTTTGAGTATTTGGAATCCACTCTTGATACCACTGAGTTCCTGAATCAAAAGGTATTTGGTGTTCAATTTCTGCGCCAGTTGGAGAATAGGCAGCAGAAATCCTAACCCATATCCTATCAGATTGAGGGGGACATTCGCTGTAATTGTTTATGTTTAGCGTTCTGGCAAAAGTGTCAATACTGGCTAAATAAAGCCATAAAACAACCAATAGGAGAATACTTAATCCCAAAGTGCGTTTAAGTAGAAGTGGTGTGAAGTGCATAATAGCTCTTGTCGTAGTTTAATTTCGTGATAATTGGAGTATAAAAACAGACTGTTCCCCGTTAATAATTGCAATCATATCGTCTTCTTGAGACCAAAATGCTTTGGTAACTAACCATAAATCTGGGGTTAAATCGCTTTGACCGGTTCCATCTCTATTTGCTATATACAAGTGGGTGGGGGCTTGTTTCCATAACGATGCGACATAAGCTATGTATTGATTATCTGGAGACCAAGCTAAAGCGGTTATATTTGCACCGGGCAGATCTATTTGAGTAGTCTGTCCAGTTTCAATGTCTGTTACCATAATTTTGACATCAAGGGGAGGGTCTACAGTTGGGTCATCTAAGGCAACACTGTACATAATACTTTTGCCATCCGGTGACCATGCAGGCAAAGCTCCATATCGAATGTAGTTAGCCTCCGCATTATCGGGCAAAATCATAACAGGCTGGTTGTTTCCCAATTAATAGATATATATCTTTCCAAGCGTAGGAGTAATGGCAACATATTGGTTGTTAGGAACGATATCTTCTTGATACGCACGCTGAACACCCGCTGGCAACATATTTTTGGCAATTAGAGAATCGACAAAATCTTGTTGTGCTTGAGATAAAAGCCTTGGGACCTCCCAATCGTCAAGAAGAGAAGCTTCTCCGGTAAAGGGAGAAACTTGCCAAGGGCCTTCAACGCCACTTTGTCTTGAAGTCCCGTTGTCGTCTTGATAGAAAACTTTCTGCACCAAAACTTTATTATCTGGAGTCCAACCTAAAAGTTGAAGTTCAACAAGTTCTTCAGTCGCTGTACTAAGCGATTCTACTTGTTCCATTGGTAACTCATAATTGGCAATTACACTTACTGCCGGCGAATCAATGTTTGCCGCTTCTATTGGCTGTGGTGTTGGCGTATAAGTTGGTCCTGGTATTACGGTGACATCAAAAATGGGGTAGGGTTCAGTGACTATTGGCGAAGCAACAATAGTAGGTAAAGAAGGGGATTCAAGATTAGTTGGGGTACTTGTTGGTTGAGGTATTGCTGTTGGTGGGTTGGTTACAGAGGGTGTAACCGAACTTGCTGTTTCTGTTGGCCCCGCCTGGGCTGTTTGGGGAGACCGCGTTTGCCCTCTAACCAACTGAATCATTACTGCGGCCAAAGCAATGATAACAACTAAACCTACAATATTTCGCACGGTTATGTTAAGTAGTTTCATTTGACATTCTCCTTACGATTTCGGTAAGCAGACAATAGCATGTTCACAATGGATGGTCAATTTTTATCGACAACCGCACCGGGTGGAATTATAAAACAGACTTCAATTTTTAGCAAACGGCCTAACGCCCCCGCTTCACGCGCCCGAAAAGGTTGGCGACGGATGCCACAATTAAAAGTGACGTTGTTGGCCCAACCACTTCCAATTGAACGCAGCTTTTCGGGTCGCGTGCAAGCGGATTGTTAGGCCGTGCCTGGGGGTGCAGACGTTACGGTTGGGAATTATCATTTACTCCCCCTGTTTCCGGCAGATATAGTGGTGGGCTGTCAACTTCTATCGTTATATCATCCACCCACCATCCTTCAAATGTATTTGCTTTTGCGTCTACCGTATCAAAATGGAAACGTATCCGAATCGTTTGTCCGGCGTAGGCCGATAAATCTACTGTTTCTATCCGCCATATTTCTTTTGTTGGCAATAGTGCTGCTAATCCTACTCGGCGTAATGCTACAAATTCTCCCCCCAATTGCCGTAAGGTTTGCCACCTCTCATTTGCCCCCTGAATTTGCACTAACATTACATCCCGGTCAATTCGATTTGTTTCTACTTCCCAAAGAGTTGCAAATCGTAGCTTTAGCAATTGATCCGATGGTATAGCGATGAGAGGCGAGGTTAGGTCGCCGTTATTAGGTCTGTTAGCATCATAGTTGCCGGTGGTTTCTTGCCCGTACCACCAAGCACAATCGGGGGTATGGCTGCGTTTGGCCGAAATGTGCCACAGGCCGCTTTGTTGCCAATCCGTTTGGTGACAGGTTACTTCATCCAGATACGGAACACTGAACGGAACAGCAACAGATGTCGGTGGGTGGAGTGTGGGGACAACCGTTGGCAATGGTGTCGGAACTGGCGTTGGCCTGGGTGTGTAAGTTGGGGAAGGGGTGGGTGTTGGCGTAGCAGTATTGGTTGAGGTATGGGTTGGCGTGGCGGTATCAGTGGGGGTGGATGTTGGGGTAGGGGTATAGGTGTCGCCAGGGATGGGTGTAACTTGAAAATAGGTGGTTAAGGGAGTAGGCGTATCGGTGGGAGTGCGGGTAGGATAGGGCGTTTCGGTAGGGGTGAGAGTATGGGTTGGGCCAGGAGTCGGGGTCAGGGTTTGAAAGGGCGGGGTGGGCGTAGGCGTTTCAATGGGGGATTGGAACACTGGCAGCCAGGCATCTACTTGAAGGGTATTTTGCCCCCACAAAATAAGCAAGGCAAAAATGATAATGACTGTAATTTTGTTGAGATATTT
>JAJRVO010000456.1 GCA_024277275.1 Chloroflexota bacterium | reverse complement strand
CGCACAATTATTCCAGACCGGACTCGTGTCGAAAAAAGCGAGCCTGAAATCAAAACCTATGTTGTAGAGTCTGGCGATACTATCTCTGGTATTGCCGCCAAGTTTGGCCTGTACCCGGAAACGGTTGTTTGGGCTAACAGGGCGCTGGAAAGAAATCCTGATTTGTTATCGATAGGTCAGGAGTTAATTATTTTACCTGTTGATGGCGTGTATTACCAGGTAGAGGCTGGGGATACCATTGATAGTATTGCCGCTACCTATAAAGTAGAACCGGCGGCAATGATTGACTACCCGCTCAATCAGCTAGACCCTGAAACCCCTATTATTCAACCGTGGCAATGGCTGATTATACCGGGTGGCAACAAACCATTTGTTCCGCGTACGGTTACCGCTTATAGTGGACCTGTGCCGGATGATGCAACCGTTGGATCGGGCATTTTTGGTTGGCCGACCAGTGGTTCCATTACAAACGGTTATTATGCGTATCATCCGGGTCTTGATATTGGGGGAGGGCTGGGAGTTTCTATTCTGGCGGCAGACTCCGGCCACGTGGTTGTGGCTAAGTGGGATAATACCGGCTATGGCAATATGATGATAATTGACCACGGCAACGGCTTTCAAACCTTGTACGCCCACCTTCAAAAATTTCTTGTAGAGGCGGGCGAAAATGTAGCCAAGGGGCAACTGATTGCAGAAATGGGCAGCACCGGCAACTCTACCGGCCCGCACCTTCATTTTGAGATCAGGCAGGGAACCGTGCAGCGGAATCCGTATGGATTTTTACCGTGAGAGTTCTCGCCCCTTTTTAAGCATAGCCTCAATGGCTTTCTCGTTGCCGGCTTCGGCGTATACGCGCAGCACCGGCTCCGTACCGGAAGGGCGGATTAACAGCCAGCTATCATCGGCCAGGTGGTACTTTACGCCGTCGTAGCTATCAACCTTAATCACGCTCTCTCCGGCAATTTTGTCCGGCGTATTTTCTACCAGCCGCTTGACCATCTCTCTTTTAGAAATGAATCCCTCCAGCCGAATGTCGTCGCGCTTGTAGCAGGTCGGCCCAACCGATTGCTGTAAATCTTCAATTAGCTCACTGAGCGGAACGCCCGCGTCGGCCACAATCTCCATCAGCAGCAGGCCCATCAAAATGCCGTCCCCTTCGGGAATGTGTCCCTTAATGCTGATGCCGCCCGATTCTTCGCCTCCCAGTAAAATGTCATCTTCAATCATCAATTTAGCAATAACGTCAAACCCCACCGGCGTTTCGTGGATAGTCAGGCCATACTTTTTAGCCAGTCGATTGAGCATAAGCGTGCTGCTGATGGTTTTGGCAATAGCTCCGGTCATACCGCGTTGTTCCACCAAATAGCGCACGGACAGGGCCATAATCGTGTGCGGGTCGACAAAGTTACCCCGGTTGTCAACCGCGCCGATGCGGTCTGCGTCGCCATCGGTAGCCAGGCCCATGTGAGCGTTTTCGTTTTGTACCGTAGCAATCAGGGCATTGAGATTTTTGCCCGTCGGCTCCGGGTGGATGCCGCCAAAGCCGGGATGCAGGTCCTCATGCAACTCATAAACTTTGGACCGGGTCCGCGATAGCACCTCGCGGAAGACGCCCCGGCCAGAGCCGTACATCGCGTCGGCTACCACCCTTAACTCGCCGTTAGAGATGATGTCCATATTAATCAGGTTGCTGGTGAGATGCTCGTAATAAGGCCAGGCCGGGTCGAATTTTTGAATCAAACCCTGCTCCGTTGCCCGGTTGTAATCCATTAAATTGGCCCCAATACGCTCGGTGATGGCCGAGAGTTTGCGTTCTATGGCGTCAATTTGTCCTTTTGGGGCCGCCCCGCCATAGGCCGCTTTCACCTTAAAGCCATTGTAACGAGGCGGATTGTGGCTGGCGGTAATCATAATGCCGCCAACGGCTTTTTTATGGACAATGTTATAGCTGATGGCCGGGGTAGGCGCATCGGCCCGAGCCAGATGGGCGGTAATGCCATTGGCAGCCATCACCCGGGCCGACTCGGCGGCAAAGCGGTCGGACAGAAAGCGGGTATCAAAGCCAATGACTATCTCCGGGTTGGGGGTAGAGGCATTGGCCTCCAGCAAATAGTCGGCCATAGCCTGGCTAACCAGCCGTAGATTTTCAAAGGTAAACGTTTCGGCAATGACGGCTCGCCAGCCGTCGGTCCCAAATTTTATGGTCATCTGTTGAGTCTCCTATTCAATCGCAAAGCCGAGATTTTACCCGTGCAGCCCGGGAAAATCTCGGCTTGGATATTCTTATATTATCAATTAGATTTAATGAGCCATTGAAGAAATTGTAACGTGAGATAACTAAAAGAGCAAGCGCAGTTTAAAAGTTAAATCGGGAATGTTTTAATTTGACCAAAGAACGAATGTTCTTATAATTAAAGTATGGACACCCACCAAAAGGTTGAAACTTTAAGCCAAAACGCCGCGCTTGATTGCGAGGGACCGCCGTTGTTGACTCGTGAAGAGCGCAAGGCGGAGTTTATTGCCCATAGCCGGGTTCATGTGACCCACCCGCAGCGAGGCAAAATCCCGGTGATGCGGATTATGCAGACCAGCGCCTGCGAGAAAAATTGCCGCTACTGTCCCTTTCAAGCCGGTCGTAACTATCGCCGGGTCGCCCTGGCCCCGGAAGAGTTGGCTGCTTCTTTTGACCAGATGCAGCGCCAAAAGCTGGTCGACGGGTTGTTTTTGAGCAGTGGAGTTATTGGCGGCGGGGCCAAGTCGATGGATAAAATGCTGGATACGGTG
>JAJRVO010000033.1 GCA_024277275.1 Chloroflexota bacterium | reverse complement strand
CGCACCACGCATCATTTGTGAAACTTCCTAACATCAGGGCAGCACAGCAACCTTTAGGCTCTCCCCCCTCATCATCATTTTCAGGCCGTCCTCAAGTTTTTTGAGAGGCGTTTGGTGGGTAATCAGCGACTCGGCATCAATAATACCATTGCACACCAAACGGAAGGCCCGTTCCAGTGAAAGTGGGGTGAGGTGATACACGCCAAAAATGGTTAGTTCATCGTAGTGAACGCGGGTCGAGTCGACCTCAACCTTAACGCCGCCCGGCAAACCGCCAAACCATTGCACCCGCGCCCCTTTGCGGGCTACATCCAGCGCGGTCAGCCACGTTGCTTTGGCCCCGGCAGATTCAATGATCACATCAGCGCCCCGACCTTCGGTTAAATCGCGCACAACGGCTGCCGGGTCTTCGCGGGTCGAATTAACAATTCGCGTTGCTCCTAATCGCTCGGCAACGGCCAGCCGCCCGTCGTTAATGTCAATGGCAATGACGGGTGAAGCCCCCTGACGCAAAGCCAGTTGAAGATGCATTAATCCAATAGGGCCACCCGCGCCAACCAGGGCCACACTCTCGCCCGGCTGTATCCGCAGCAAATCCTGGCCATGCACCACGCAGGCCAGCGGCTCAATGATGGCTGCCTGGCGGTAGCTAAGATAATCCGGCAGCGCAAATGTGTTTTGCCTGACCAGTCGGCCAGGGATGCGGATATACTCGGCAAAGGCTCCCAGGTTGACCAGCAGGTCATCGCACAGGTTGGGTTGACCCCGCTTGCAGAAATAACATTCATTGCAGGGAGCGGTGTTTCCGGCCGCTACCCGCATGCCAACGGCAAAGTTTTTTACGTCTTTGCCCGTCGCAATCACATCGCCGGCAAACTCATGACCAAAAAGGGTTGGGGGATTATATTTGGGGTGGCCTCGCTTGTAGGTTTTAACGTCGGTGCCGCAGGTTAGGGCAGTGTTGATTTTTACCAGCAAATCTTCCGGCCCTATATCCGGCATCGGCATTTGTTGAAAAGATAGCTCGCCCGGCGCTATAAAGACCGTGGCCCACATGCTCCCGTCACCCATCTTGTTGGCTCTCCTGGTCTAACTTTGCCAAAAATTCTTCAATCATCAAGGAAGTATCGTAAACCATTGGTCGACAAATTTGCACAAAATTTTCCATTTCCATCTCGCCCACAATCTCCCTGCATTGCATGCTGCCATTTTTGGCCTGAAATTCTTCAATTAACTTTTGGATAACTTCGCTTGCTTCGGCAAAAGGAAGATTGCGCTCGTGACGCAATTTAGCCCCCAACACCATCACGGCCCCCACTATTGTGCCGCAAATGTGGCCTTGCCCGGCCAATCCGCCGCCCAGTCCCCAACTGAGAGGAATGATTGCCGCTTCGGTGTCCTCATCCAGGTCCATAAAAGCTCGAATGATGCTTTGGGCGCAATTATTGGAATCGGTTAAAAAGAAATCTCTGGCCCGACCGGCCCGCTCGCCTTCGGGGTGATTTTGATTGCTCATATCTTCTCCCAAAATAAAAACGCGCTCCAGGCTGGCGGTGCAGCTTGAGCGCAATCCAAGTTGTCATTTCAAGACGCACCGGCAACGTCTTCTATTGATTTCCGGTAGCGCCAGATTGTTTCTCCGGTAAAATCCGTATCGGGTGATTCACAGCGGTTCATAACACAACTATTAGCCGTTTGGTTTGAGTGATTATTCGTCGTTGAATTCATCTCTCGTAATAATTGTATACAAAATCTCTAAAGTCCTAAATCAAGGCTAAAATCATTTTAAACAAATGTCAAGGTCAATGTACATTTGTTCACTACACAATTAACTCAGACTTGACCTAAAGCCAATCACCTGCAAGAATTATAAATAAATGGGTAAAGGAGAAAGTCCTAACCTGGACAAGCCAGAACCAAACAGGCGGGAAGTAGGAAGTGCGAAGGCTTTGCGTTCGACGGAGTAAGAAGTAAGGGGAAATTCTCTACTCCCTACTTCCTACTCCCTACTCCCCGGATAACCTAAATTTTCTTGCCCAAAAAGCAAGGACTCAAGTGTTAAGATACTAAATTGTCACGCCGGGTTTGCCATCAAGCCGGGAGTACCATTTCCCTATAGCCAAGTACGCTATCAACTATTTAACTTATAAGGTAGGGACAAAAGACAATTAGACTGGAGATAACCATGAACGGGAACCAGTTAAACACTTTGCTTATTGACAGCAGCGAGCAAGATTACACCACAACTCGCAAACTGCTGGCTAAAGTTAAAGAGTGGGAAGTTAACCTGGATTGGGCGCCCACTTATGAAGCGGCCTTGACTAAAATGGAGGGCGACCCCTATGACATTTGCCTGCTCAACTGTCACGCCGACCGGCCTGACGGGTTAGCTTTTCTCCGCAAAGCCACCGAAAATGGTCGGACAACCTCACTGATTTTACTCCTTGACTCAGAAGACGATACGCTGGCCGGTGAAGCGCTGAAAGCGGGCGCGGTAGATTATCTGGTCATAGACCAAATCGATGCGTCCTTGCTGGAACGTTCCATTCGTTATGCTGTTAAACACAAACAGCTGGAAGAAAGTCTCCAAGACCGTTTCAAAAAGCAGACATCGCAACTGGCGGCAATGAGTCAACAACTTCAACAAGAAGTCAACCGATATAAACAAACTGAGAAAATGCTTCGAGAGCGAGAGCGCCAGTATCGGATGTTCTTTAACCTCGACGTTTACGGCATAGAAGTGCTGGATACAGAAGGAAACATTGTAAATTGTAACCCAACCTATGCCGGCCTGTTAGGATACAGCCAGGAAGAAATTATTGGTCGGCACACCACTGCCTTTGCGTCAGATAAAAGCAAAAGCCTCTTCAAAAGAAAACTCTCTGCGTTAGAGAAGCGGGGCTATGCCGAAGGCGAGGTTGAGTTAATCAGGAAGGATGGGGCTACGCTAACGCTCTGGAGACGTTACCGGGCCATTTACGATGACGCAGGCGACTGGACCGGCGCTGTTTCTTTTAACCGCGACATCACCGAACGCATGAAAGCGGTGAAACAAATTAGCAGTCTAGCCCGGGCGCTTGAACAAAGCCCTGTAGCCATTATGCTAACAGATGAATCCGGTAACGTAGATTATGCCAATTTTAGCTTCACTGAGTTAACAGAGTACGAGTACGACGAGATGGTTGGTCAAAACCTGCACACCATTCAATCAGAGTCGCTGTCGGCGGAAGAGTACAAAGAGCTGTGGGAGACAGTTAGCGCCGGCAATGAATGGCGAGGCGAGCTACGCAACCACAAAAAACATGGCGAAGAGTATTGGGAAGCTGTCACCATTACGCCTATGTTTGATAGCAGAGGAGAAATAACCCATTTTATTGTAGTAAAAGAAGACATCTCCGAGCGAAGACGAACCGAAGCGGAAACTATGCAATCCCAACGCCGCGTTGGCGATTTGATGACAGAACACATCAGCGGTTTGACCGCAACCAACGAAGCCCTGGAACATGAAATTGCCGACCGAAAACGGGCGGAAGCAACGCTCCGCCGCAGTAGGGCCAGATTAAAAGCGCAGTACAAAAGTATCCCGATGGCTACTTATTCCTGGCAAAAAGCGGGCGACCATTTGATATTGGTTGATTACAACGACGCCGCCGAAGAAGACAGCGAGGGACGCATTGCCGATTTTATGGGGCAACCTGCCGGCGAAGTATTTAAAGACAGGCCGGAGGTATTGGCCGACTTTGCGCGCTGTCTGAACGAAAAAACCGTGGTCAGGAGAGAGGCGGTCTATCAATTGGTGACAACCGGCGAAAACAGGCATTACGTCACCACGTACAATTTTGTCCCGCCTAATTTGGTTATTGTCCATATAGAAGACATTACTAAATACAAAGAAATTGAAGCAGAGCTAAAGGAGTACCGCGACCGGCTTGAAGCGCTAACAGCGCAGCAAGCGTCTGATTTAGCCAAAACCAAAGAAACCCTGCGCCATGAACCGGTCGAGCACAAACACGCCGAAGAAGTATTGGACCAGACCGAAGAACACCCGCATAAAGTTGAAGATGCTTTGGAACATGAATTGGCCGACCACGAACACGCCGAAGAGCGCTTGAAGGAAGTTGCCTCTAATATCAACGAGAGATTGAGAGAGCAATACAGAACCATTCCTATTCCGGCTTACTCCTGGCAAGCCGTTGGCGGGGAGTTTATTTTGATTGATTTCAACGATGCCGCCGCTACATTTATGGGCCGCATTGTCGATTTTCTGGGCAAATCGGCCGGCGAAGTATTTAAAAACAGACCACAGGTGTTGGATGATTTCTCGAGCTGCCTAAACGAAGAAAGAACAGTCACGCGTGAGGGGCCGTATCGGTTAGTAACAACCGGTGAAAAGAAGTACTTTAAGACAACGTATGATTATCTCCCGCCAAATCTGGTCATTGTCCACATAGAAGACATTAGCGAACACAAGAAAATGGAAGCAAAGTTGGATGAATATCGCAGCCGGTTTACAACAATAGCTACTGAACAAAAGGCTGGGTTAGCCAAAAGAAACCAGGCCATACGCCGGGAAATCCACAAGCGTAAACAAGCGGAACATACGGTGAGTGAACTACAAACCGAGTTGACTAAAAATAAAGAAGCTCTACAACAAGAAATTGCCAAACGTCAGGAAGCAGAGCAGATATTGAGTCGATTAGAAACAGAAGTTGAGCAATATCACAATAAACTTGAGAATTTGGTTAAAGAACGAACCACTGCCTTAACCAAGATCAACGAACAACTGCAACGAACAATTGTTGAGCATCAACGAGCAGAGGACTCGTTACGCGATGCCAGAACCAGGTTAAAAACACAATATAAGAGTATTCCTGTCCCCACCTATTCATGGCAAAACGTTGGCGACGATTTCATATTAATCGACTACAACGACGAAGCCAAAAAGATTAGCCAGGGAACAATTGCCGATCTTATGGGCAATTCTGTTAGTGAAGTTTTTAAAGACCGGCCGCAAGTTCTGGGCGATTTTTCACGTTGTTTTGATGAAAAGAAAACGGTTAAACGAGAAGCGCCGTACAAGTTATTGAGGACGGGCGAAACCAGGCACTTTGTTACTACCTACAACTTTGTGCCGCCTAATCTCATTATTGTTTATATCGAAGATATTAGCGAATACAAACGAACGGAAGAAGCTCTGCAAGAAAGTGAAGCGCAAGTTGAGCTAATGTGCCGCTTCTCGCCGGACGCCAAACTTACTTTTGTAAACAATGTTTATAGCTGGTACTTTAACCAGGGTCGGGCAGATTTAATTGGGCGCAAATTGCCCTTTATCTTTAACAAAGACCTTGCAAAAGTTAAAACGCTCTTTGCTTCTTTTACCCCGGAAAACCCGGTTAAGGTCATAGAGTACCGGGTGGTCAAACCCAATGGGGTTATGCGCAAGCAGCAGTGGATTAACCATGCTATGTTTGATAACCACGGCAAGTTGATTGAAATTCAATCCGTAGGGCGAGACATCACCAAGCGCAAAAACCAGTAGTCAGTAGTGAGTAGTGAGTAGTGAGTAGTGAGTAACAACTGGTCACTGACCACTACCCACTAACCACTAACCACTGATAACTGCTCACTTAGCGTAATCTACTGCTCGCGTCTCGCGGATAACGGTTACTTTGATTTGCCCCGGATACTCTAAGCTCTCCTCCACCTGCCGGGCAATATCCTTTGACATTTTGATGGCCTGATAGTCGTCCACCTCTTCCGGGCGAACAATAATGCGGATTTCCCGACCGGCCTGAATGGCAAAAGACTCTTCTACCCCCGTAAAAGAGTTGGCTACATCCTCCAAAGCCTTGATGCGCTTCACATAGTTTTCCAGACTCTCTCGACGCGCCCCCGGACGCGCCCCGGAAATTGCATCGGCAATTTCAACTATAACGGCCTCAAGAGACTCCTGCTCCACTTCATGATGGTGAGAAGCAATACAGTTAACAATCTGCGGTTTAACGCCGCAACGTTTGGCTACGTCGGCCCCAATCAGGGCATGTGGACCCTCTACTTCATGGTCAATAGCCTTACCCAAATCATGAAGCAGCGCCCCTTCTCGGCAAACCTCAATATCTGCGCCCACCTCATTGGCAATGATAACTGCCAAACGAGAAGCCTCAATAGCGTGCGCGCGCTGGTTTTGACCATAGCTGGTACGATATTTGAGTCGCCCCAACAACTTGACGATATCAGGATGAAGACGACGAACACCGGCTTCATACACGGCCTGCTCGCCTTCCTCTATAATAGTTTGGTTAACTTCCTCACGGGCCTTATTAACCAGCTTTTCAATTCGAGCCGGGTGGATGCGACCATCTGTAATCAGACGACTCATTGCCAGGCGGGCAATTTCGCGCCGAACCGGGTCAAAGCCGCTTAAAATGATAGCCTCCGGGGTGTCATCGACGATGACGTCAACGCCGGTTGCATTTTCAAAAGCGCGTATGTTTCGACCCTGGCGGCCAATAATGCGGCCTTTCATATCATCGCCGGGTAACGGCACGGCTGAAACCACCGTTTCCGAGACCTGATCAGAAGCAACCCGCTGCATAGCCATTACAACAATTCCCCGCGCTTTGCGATCGGCCTCTTGTTTAATATCGGCCTCTACCTGGCGGATAATGCGGGCCATATCTTGCCTGGCTTTAACCTCCACCATTTGCAAAAGTTCATCTTTAGCCTAATCGCGGGTCATAGCCGATACGCGCTCTAACTCGGTCAATTTCTTTTTATTGAGTTGTTCTATTTCATTCGCCTTTCTATCAACTTGACTCTGGCGTTTATTTAAGTTTCGTTCTCTCCTTTCAAGATTCTCCAAACGTTTGTCTAAACTTTCCGTACGCTTTTGCAGTCTCTCCTCTTGTCGCTCAACATCTCGTCGCTTGCGAGCGACCTCCTCTTCAGCCTGATTACGGAGGCGAAGCCCCTCCTCTTGGGCCTGAACGCCTAACTCCTTACTCTTTGCTTCAGCCCTGGCTATAATCTCGTCGGCCTGGGCTTCCGCAGATTTTACCTTTTTATCAGCGACATTGCGGTGATAAATGTATCCAATCGCAAAACCGACAGCTAAACCTATCAAAATAAAAACTGCATATTCCATCTGGTTTTCCTCTTTCCTCTGTTGTTAAAGTGTACAACGTGACCCGCAGGTTGGCGCAATCTAGTGTTTCGCAACGCAAATAACTGCACAGTTTAACCCCTTACGCGAAACACTTAAACAGTTGGGCGTTAAGCTATCCGATAACTGAGCGTATATATACGCCAGTTACTTACGCCCAACTGCACTAGCAGACGCCTAACTTTAAAAAGAAAAGCTGCGACGCAGGGCGTCACAGCTTCAACATTTAAAGCGATATGAGTTCAGATAAAAATAAATATTATCTCAAAAGCAACAAAGTAGTTATTTTTAATCATCAGATTATGTCGATAAATCATCAGGGGCGATATGGGTAACAATGCCCGATACGCCTATTTGACCTTACCTCATATAGAATATAGTAAGCTAACAGACGAGAAGGAAAGGGGTTGTTTTAAACTTGCTGGCGGGTACACCCTAACCTTACTTGCTTCCCATAGATTTATCCACATTTGGTCAAAAAATCTTTCAGACCATTTGGGGTTGTCAACACACACCCAATCGTTGCATTTTCAGTTACCCTAACCTGGATAAGGCCATTCATACATGAAGCCATTACACTTACAAGCCAAAACAAAAACGTCACTTGGTCTGCTGCAAATTTCTTACTCAAAAAGTAGACTGGTCAGGGTCTAATTGAGAGACAATCCTCAACGGGTTTATCCACCCGCACTGAACTCTAAAACTCTCGCTACCAAGTTCACTACTTGGTTCAAAACATCAAATTCTTGAAACTGTGCCTGGTTCGTTTAATCAACGACCCCTGCAAATTCTTGTATGAAAATATTATAAATCCAGAAAAAAACACAAATTAGCTAATTGCCGCCATTAAGCGGGTTAATCGCTATTCACCTGTTTCTTTTACCGCGCTACCTGGTTGCGGGGTAGATGAGGTCTGCAAAGGCAACATAAATTCTGCCCTGATCTTGTTCTCAATTTCAAGGGCTAATTCAGGATGCTCCGCTAAAAAACCTTTAGCATTTTCTCGACCCTGAGCTAACCGGGTGTCATTATAAGAGTAAAATGAACCGCGTTTCTCTACTATTTCCTGGTTAACCGCAATATCCAGAATATCGCCCACCTTAGAGATGCCTTCATTATACATAATATCGAATTCGGCTATTTTGAAAGGGGGGGCCACTTTATTCTTTTTAACAGTTACCCTGGTGCGGTTACCTATCACCTCGCCTTTGTCTTTAATAGCCTGAATCCGGCGAATATCTATCCGCACGGATGAGTAAAAGCGAAGGGCCATACCACCTGTGGTTGTTTCCGGGTTGCCAAACATAACCCCAATCTTTTGGCGAAGTTGGTTGGTAAAGATCACAACCGTGTTGGTAGTTTTAATGGCCCCGGCTAATTTTCGCAAAGCCTGACTCATCAAGCGAGCCTGCAACCCCATATGGGAGTCGCCCATTTCACCCTCAATTTCGGCCCGAGGGACCAACGCCGCCACGGAGTCAATTACCACCACCGACAGAACGCCCGAACGAACCAACGCCTCGGTAATTTCCAGAGCTTGTTCGCCGGTATCGGGCTGAGAAACATACAAATCGTCAATTTGAACGCCGCACTTGCTGGCATAGAGTGGGTCTAGCGCGTGCTCAACATCCACAAAGGCGGCAATACCGCCCCGTTTTTGCGCTTCGGCAATAATATGCTGGCAAAGCGTGGTTTTACCAGAGCTTTCAGGGCCATAAATCTCTACAACCCGGCCTTTGGGTACGCCACCTACCCCCAAGGCAATATCCAGCGACAGCGACCCGGTTGGGATAGATGCAACCTGCAAATGTTGGGCCTCGCCCAACTTCATAATTGCGCCTTCGCCAAATCGTTTTTTCAGGTTGGCCAGGGTAGTTTCTAACGCCTTGGCCTGTCCACTACTTGCCATAGAGGGTTGTAACTCCTAAAGTTAAAGTTAGTCTAGTGTACACTATCATAACGGAAATTGCAAGAAAATTTTAAGCTTTACAAATAATTTACAAATTCATAAAACCCGGTTTACATTGTTCAGTTATGCTGATGACAACGTTAAGTAAACAGAGATGATTTGGTAATTGTTCAGGTCATCTCACCATATATAAGGAGATAAAAATGAAACGCAATTGGAAGTTACTTACAGTCTTTAGTGTGGTATTTATGTTAAGCCTGGCGCTAACCGGCATCGCCAGCGCCGATGTTATTCGGGGCAAAGGCTGGCTGTACGCCGAAGGTAGCGGCGCGGCTACTCTGCGGATGTCTGGCGATGTGGAAATTATAAGCCACGGCAGCGGGGTTGTTTACATCTACGGCGCAGACACCATCGAGGCCGAAGGGAACGGACGCCGCAAAAACTTGCGAAACGGCGGGGTCATCTTTAGAGGGTATGAGGGGAAAATTACCATCTCCGGCGAAAGAATGGCAGTGCGGATGATCGGCAAGCAAATCGAGTTCACCGCCATGGGCAAAGGCACGGCCATTCTGAGAGGCAGGGGTCACTATGAAACTGAAGGCCACTCTGGCAACTGGGAACCCGATGGTCTGACTCTGGAGGTGGCAGAAGAGTAAAGGCGCTGAAAGTTTGGAAGATTAGAAGATGGAAGGATTGGTGACTGTCCTTCCATCTTTTTTTTTTTGCTTCAATTGTTGTACACTATAAAGAAGACAAAATATTAGGAGAAGATATATGAACCGCAACACTATCCAAATTTCTGTATGGTTGCTCATTTTGCTGATTGTTGCCACGGCTTGTCGCCCTGGTCGGATACTCCGCCGGCAGGGAGCGCCGCCAAAAGCAACGCAACCGGCTGCTGCTGAGCCAACAACCGCCCCGGCGTCGGTGGAACCTACCTCGGTCCCGGTCGAATCCACGCCAACCAATACCCCGGTCATTCAAACCACAGACACCCCAGAGCCGGCCCCAACCAACACGCCAGAACCAGCCCCTACCGATGTCCCTACTCTTGAACCCGCGCCGGCAGATACCCCCGTACCTGAACCCACTGCCACATCCGAACCACCCCCAACAGAGGCTCCGGTTGAAACTCAAGAGGAGGAAAGCAGCGGCACCACCATTAATTGGGATGATGCTGCCGGTAAACCGGGGGTTACTCCCGGTCAGGACGTGGGCTACTTTGTCTGGACCGACAACAACCGGGTTCATATCCGGGTGGTGACCAAAGGCGGGACACGAATCTTCAGTGGCCGGGTCGTCGGCAACGGGGCTATTCTCAAAGTGGACCGTGTGGCCCAGGAGAAGATAGATTTCACGCTGCGAGAGGATATCAACCAGATGGATTTTAGTTGGGTTGCCGCCGGCGGGCCGGATGGGTTGGATTTCACCTTCACCGGCACCGTCCTCCGCCTTCACCTGCGCATCGACAACCAACCCGCCCCCGCTTTTGTCTTTGTGGGAGCCGGCAGGCTCACGCTGGATAACGGATTGCCGCTGCGGTTGGTACGGTGATTTGGGGTTTGCTGTGGACGCCTCCACACATTGTTACTCACCACCGATTGCTGATTACTGATCACTGATTACTGATTCAGGCAAGCCATCGCCCTCGCCGCCATCGGAGACGTAGTATTGCTCCGGGCGTTGCTCAAAATAGGGCAGCCACTTGTCCAGTTCGGGCTGAAAGGCTTGCACGCGGGGAATGCGGAAAGGGTCAAATTTGGAGTCGAAGGGGGAAAGAGCCGGTTGAGCGCCAACCTTAACGGCGTTCTCGTACTTATAGGACAAGTTTGCGGTTTCAGAATGGCCTTCTTTCAAAAGAGAGATATCTTCGGGATAAGCGCCAAAAGGCACGGAAAAGGAACGCACTTGATAGCCCGGCAGCAAATCCTCAAGCCGGTTCTGGGAGACGGCCAGTTCCCATTTGATTTCCTCGGCTGTGGCCTGGCTGAGATTGAGATGATTGATGGTGTGACTGCCAATTTCCATACCCCACTCAACCAGCGCGCGGATTTTTTGAGGGCCGGCGTCGCCCTGACGAAAAAGGGGAGCGCCCGGCTTGTCGGCATTGAGCAGCACAAAGAAGGTGGCGCGGAGGGGCCAATCATCGCCATGTTTCTGGTGCATAGCTTGTAGAATGCCGGCGGCGCAGTTGGGGTCGATGCTGCCGTCTGCCAGATAGCGGAACTGCCCGGCAGAGGAGTCGTCAAAAGTGATAACCACGGGGCGACGGCCACGCGGCACATAGTCCAAATTGCGACGCACCACGTCGATAAGATTAACCGGGTAGTAACCGTGAGTCAACAAATACTCCATATCGCTGCGAAGGTTGGCAGGGGTACGGCTCCAGCGGTCTTCGGGTTCTTCAATTTTATGATACTCCAACACCAAAATACGCCCCATTTTGTTGGGCGCAAACGTGGGAATGGTTGGCGCAGGCGTTGGGGATGACGGCGCTTCAGCCGGTTTTAGGGCTTCGCGGGTGTACTGGTTGCGGGGATCCCACAGCATCCAACCCAAAGAGCCTCCCTCGATAGCGCCGCTCATCTGGGCCTGAATGTCCTCCGGGGTGTAGGTGCGTTTGTCGAAACGGTAATCGGGAAAATCTTGAATCCAGGAGCGCACGCCGGCAGAGGGATTGACCTTTTTGAGACGCTCGGCGGCCCGAACCGTGCTGAGATAAACCACCTCGTAGGGAAAAGCGATGGCGTTTTTGTATTGGGGAAAACCGGGCAGCCCGGCCCCAAAGGTGGAAGGGTAGAGCATCGGGCACAAAACGTCAATGTGGGGGGCCACGTTTTCGATGACCTGACCAATGCCGGGGTCGTGGGTGCGCCAGCAGGTGTAGCCAAAGAAATCGACGGCCAGTTTTGCGCCGCTTTCCCGGAGTTCCTGGCGGGTGCGCTTGAGCAAAGCGTTCAGGGCCAGCCGGCGATTATCTGGGGTGTTGGGTTGGGCGTATTGGGCGTGGTCGGTTGGCCCATCGGTGGGGAAGCGGACGTAATCGTACTGGATTTCGTCGAAGCCTCGCCAGGCTGTTTCTTTGGCGATAGCGGCATTGTATTTGTGGACATTAAGCTGGAAGGGGTCGGTCCAGCCGATGCCATTATTGTCGCGCCAAACCTGGGCGGTGCGGTCGTCTTTGATGGCGAGGTCGGGCCGCCGGGTGGCCAGGGTGTTATCTTTAAAGACAACAATCCGGGCAATGGCATAGTACCCTCGCGTTTTAAGCCAGGCCATCAACGTTTCAAAATCGCTGACTTCATCGTAAGTGGCGGCAGCCGTCGCCGCTTGCGCCCAGGAGAGATTGACGCTCTCATAGTCGCTAAATTCACCGGCAGCCAGGGCTTCCTTCGTTTCTGCTTCGCTGATAGTCGACGCCGTGAACCTGTCGTACAACAGCCGCCCGTCGCTCCCTTTAATATCAATAACAATAGCGTTGAGTTCGGTCTCTTCCAGCAGTTGCAAAGCGTGATTGCGTAACCCGGCATGCTGAGCGGCCCAGTAGGTCAGGTAAAGCGCCTTTAACTGCTCCGGCGGCTGGGGCGATGGTTCGGGCGTCGGCGGGGGTTCGGGTTGTGGGGGTGGAGTTGGTTCGGGGGGTGGCGTTTCGGCGGGCTTGGGGATGAGTAACGTCTGACCAACAATGATAAGACCCGGGTCTTCAATATTATTAATTTCGACCAGTTTCTGGACGGTTGTCTTGAAGCGTTGGGACAGCGCCCACAACGTGTCGCCGGGTTGAATCTTGTATTCAAAGTATTCCTCGGAAGGAGGGGGAACAGGTTCAGGTTCGGGCGGAGGTTCGGGCGTTGGAGGTGGTTCAGGCGTGGGGGGTGGAGGTTCGGGCGTTGGCGACGGTTCGGGGGTAGGGGACGGTTCGGGCGTTGGCGTTTCGGCGACTTTGGGGATGAGCAATGTTTGACCAACAATGATAAGGTTTGGATTTTCGATGTTGTTAATTTCGACCAGCTTCTGGACGGTTGTCTTGAAGCGTTGGGACAGCGCCCACAACGTATCGCCGGGTTGAATTTTGTATTCAAAGTACTCCTCGGAGGAAGAGGGATATGGTTCGGGAGTGGGAGATGGTTCCTGGCCGGTGGGAATAGCAAGACGCTGACCCACCTCAAGATGATGATAATCGTCAAGATTGTTGGCCTCCATCAACGCCTGAATGCTAGTATTCAAGCGTCGGGCAATGCGCCAGAGCGTGTCGCCGGGCTGCACTACATAGTAGCCTGACTCGGAGGGAGCCTCATCAGGCGCATCGGCTTTACGCCGGGAGATAACGTTTGAAATTTTGTCAAAGAGTTGTCTGATTTGCTGCCATAGTTGGTTCATCATTTGCCGCCTTTATGTTAAGTTGACGCTTTAACATCTTAACATAATATATGGGGATTAACAAGGTAGCGAGGCCAGGGCTGTTCAGTTCTAAGGCGCGGCATAATTTTTAAACCGCCAAGAGCGCCAAGTACGCAAAGAATTTATAAAAATCTTGGCGATCTTGGCGTCCTTGGCGGTAAAATCACCGGCGATTGGTGAGAACTGAACAGCCCT
>JAJRVO010000455.1 GCA_024277275.1 Chloroflexota bacterium | reverse complement strand
TAGTAATTGGTTATTAGTTACTGGTTGATACTTACAATTACCAATTACTATTTACTATTTACTATTTACCAATTACTATTTACTATTTACTATTTACTATTTACTATTTACTATTTACTATTTACTATTTACTATTTACTATTTACTATTTACCAACCCCCCCTCATCTACTTAGCCAGGGCGTCAATCATAGCCCGAACTCGTTTGACCGACTCAGGGTGGCGCAGGGCCAGGATATCGGCGCCTGACTCTACAAGGGCGCCGGCGGTGATGGTTTCCCAATTGACGGCTCGTTCGGCCCAGTCGCCCCAGGCTTCGGGGACGTCTTCGCCGGCGCGGGCTTCTTTGGCTCGCCAGGCTTCTTCGCCGGGGGTTACCAGCATGGGTTGTTGGGTCATGCTGTCCCCTTGCAAAGCGGCCAGTCGCAGGCGTTCCATAACGCTGTAGCCGTATTCCATGCCATAGCCCAGAGCGGCGGTGGTGGGGTCCATCATAATGCGTTCCATGGGCAACCCCATATCGTTGATGAGAATGTTAAGTTGCTTGGACAGGTTGACATCCATAGCGGTGCGGGCATCTACAATGTGCTCATTGCCCAGGGCAGCGGCTACGATGGTGCGATAGTTTTTGTCGTCGCATACGCCCAATACCAATCTTTCGCCCTTGCCTTCATCGGCTATGGCGACCAGTACCTCGTTATCCAACTCGGCCTGGCCCGGCCCAAAGACAATGATTGGCAAGCCGGTGGCTTCTAATACCTTGCGGAAAGTTTTGCGAGCGTAGTCGGCGTTTATGCCGTCGTGCAAGCCGAATTTCAACAAGATAACATCGGCCCCTTTTTCTTCGGCGGCTTTGGCCCAGGCGACAACGTCTTCGGTTACATCGCCCCAGGCATCCAGCAACACAGAAGACCAGTCGGCCGGTTTGCGGTCCTGAATTTCAATGGCTATAGCGGGGGGATTGGGGCTATCGCCTTCAAAGTGCAAGAACGGCATACTATTTTGGCCGCCCACAGTGACAGTTTTGGCGCGAGTTCCGCCCTCGTCGGCAGTAGCGCCCAGTGTAATTTCACGGACTTTTCCGCTCCACTTTTCTTTTGGAATTTCGATGGCAGGCATCTATATAAACCTCCTTATGATTTAGGGTTTGGTTATTAGTAATTGGTAAATAGTAATTAGTGGTTAAATTTGTACAACAACTGCCAATTACTACTTACCAATTACTGTTTACTTATATAATCAATGTCTAACCGGGTATAACCAGTTAGTTACAACTTCTCTATTTTAACGTTGAATAGCGTTCTTTAAAAATTTCAATGGCCGATTTACGGGGTGCGTGCACGCCCATAGCCTCGATCTCTTCTTCGGTTTCTGCGCTCAGGTAACGCACTATCTCGTCAAAGCGAAAAATGGCCGCCGGCCAACCGATGCCGGCCGCGTGATGTAGCATGTAGATGTCACGCGTGTCCTGGTCAAGCATAATCTGGGCGACAGCGGTAGCCGGAATGTCGGGGGGGACCTCGATAATGTCGGGGTGCAGCACGTCGGCCACGGTCAGGGTTTGCCAATCTTCGGCATTTTCTAAATTGGCATAGGCCCTGATTGCTTCGCGCCTGCCAAACACTCCGGCGGCGTTGCTGTTGATGAGGTCAAGAACCAGCACCGACTCAAGGTCCCGGTCGAGCAATAGGCGCGTGGCTTCTGCTACAGGCGTATCGGTTGAGCAAGTGATTACGCCCACGTTCATCAGGTCCCTAACCAGCATGTTCTTGTTCTTGTCTAGCGCGGCCACTTTAACCTTCCTCACCGTTTGAAACGCCGTTTATTTCGCTGAGCACTTTGTTTATCGACAGCACCCCAAAGGGTTGCGGGTTAGACGTTTCTCCATCTTTATTGGGCATTACGTAAATTTCACGCAAGCCCTGGTCGAGCATAATTTGGGCCGCGCTAATGGCAGGGATGTTGGGGGAGACTTGTGGGATGTTGGAGCGCATTACTTCGGCCACGGTAAGCGTGTCGAAATTGTAGGTACGGATTCCCGAACGGGCATAGGTTTGAACGGCTTCAAGCCTGCTTAACATGCCTATTGCGCGGCTGTGACTATCGAGTACGATGAGGGACTCGATAGTGTTGCGGTGCAGAATACGAACCGCTTCTAAAAAAAGGGTGTCGGCGGAACAGGATGTGGCGGTAATGTGCATCAAATCACGGACCTGTTTGGCGCTAGCGGTCATTCGGCGTCCCTTACTCGGTTTCCTTGGCCATCTCGCGCATTACATCGCTCAATGAGAGTACACCGACCGGCCGGTTTGGGGTTAGCCCTCCTTGTACAATGAGCAGCCGGTGAATACGATTGTCAAGCATAATCTGAATGCCGGCTTCAAGAGGAATATCGCCGCTGATGGTGACAATATCCGTGGTCATAATTTCCTCTGCGGTGCGTTTTTGCCAGTTACCTTCCACATGAGCGCGGGCCAGGTCTGTTTGAGAGATGACGCCTTCAGCGCGTCCACTTTCATCTAACACAAATAAGGCGTTGATGTTGTACTCGTTTAGCCGGTGAACTACATCAATAAGGGGTTCATCAACCCAACAGGTGATGACCCCACGGTGCATTATGTCGCGTACCAGTTTGGTGGAACCCATCTTTAGTTTGTTCCTTTTCTGGAAATTGGAATTGGGGATTAGAGATTGGAGAGAGGAGATTAAATCTCCTTAAGCAAAGCGACTCTCCAATCTCCTAATCTCTTAAAGTTGTTTAGAACATCGAGTCCATCGTTAGAGCCGGGTGTCCGACTTCTTCCAGGTGAACCAGCAGCTCGTCAACTTCGGTGCAGACGGTTTCGTCGGCAATTTTGTTGATGAGGTCCGGGTCGCCTTCTCGCTCGGCTACGGCCTTGAATTCTTCGGCCATGCTTTCTTTGAGGAAGGTGCTCATCCAGACTACCCGCTTAAAGCCGCCGTCGGTGGAGATGAACTTGGGGCTGGTGAGGTAATATTTACCTACGCCCATCACGCCCGGTGATTGTAGCCCGCCGCCGGCCACGCCGGCCAGGGTGCTAAAGGTCATACCGGCCGGGGTCATGCTGGGGTCTTCGCGGGAGACAACCATCACGCCGTTGGCTTCGGGAACGACCATCACAATGCACTCAAAGCAGCCGCAGGCCGTCATCGGGTTCTCCATAATGGAGTACATGCTCACTTCTTCAACCTGACCGTGGGATGCTTGTTGTACAAACTCTGTGGGACCTTCCCAGTAGCCTTTTGAGGCGTCAATTTCGCGGCCTTTGGGGATGGGTTGGTTGGGGCCGGTCGGGTTGATTTCGTAGCTGGCCTTGCAGTCTAGCCAGTTGTAGGCTCCGCACAATCCAAGCCGCTGCGGAGAAATAACGCAGACGTGGTTGGGGGCAAAGCTTTGGCACAGGGTACAAGAGTAGAACAGGTCTACCCTTTCGTCGGTTAAGTCGGCCAGACGTTGGTTACGGAAGTCGTAAGCAGCGCGCGCTTTTTCCAGCCATTCGGCATTTTGGTCCGGATCGGTGAAAATTTCAATTTGAACCTTGTCCACAATACTGCCAAAATCGGAGTGGAAGCGGGCATACAGGATGTCGCCAAAGTGCTTCAGGGTGAAGCCTTTATCGGCGGCGCCTTTGCTAATGCGAATCCAGGCGATGTCGCGCTGTCCAATGTGCTGAATACCGGAGCCGCCGTTGATAAAGTAGTGTACTTGCCGCTCCAGCACCGGCTCAAAGTCAGACTGCATCTTGCGACCGGCTACTTTGATGAGGATACCCAGGTCTATGGCTCCGCCAACTTCTACCTCGTCAATATCGGGGCCAATGACCTCAATTTTGCCGTCTTCCACTTCGTCCATGTCGACCATGCGCAGGTACTCAAAGGCGCGTGATTTTTTGCCGCCAAATTCAATGCGCATATCGGCTTTGCGGACTACCTCGCCTTCAAAGGCCGCGCCGTAGGGCACAGGCACGGGCACGTCGGCAATCTGAATCTTGACGCCGCGTACCTCGATGCACTTTTGCACCAGCCGCTCGGCTTTTTCCATGTCGTCCGCGCCGGAAATTTCATTCCAGGGCATTGAGAGGACGTGTTCATAAGAGGTGATGCCGGTAGGCAGGATTTGGGGGATGAGCGTGTCGGCAATGACCGGGAAGCCAAAGTTGATGGCCCCCGCCGCCGCCGCGTACTTCAGGTCGTCCACTTCGCCCAGGGCCAGCACAAAGGCAAAAACGCGGTCTTTGTTGTACATCAAGATGTCGCGCGCCTGGCCGCCTTTCATCCCGCCAAAGGTCAGGGCGGAGCGGGCGGCAAAGCCCAGAGCGTAGATGGCGCTGATGGTATCGGTGCCAAAGGGTACGGTAAAGGTGTTGTAGCCCAGTTCAACGCCTTCTTCGGCCAACTGGTGGATGATGCTGCGCCCGTTGACGTTACCCGACAAGAAGGTCAGGATGTTGCGGCGTTGCAGTTCGCGGATAATCTTGACCGCTACTTCGTTTGATTTGGCTGCGCCGACAATAGCGGCAAAGCCGGGCATACGCCCATCGACAAGCTGAATACCCCACGAGCGCAACTGGATGTCATCGATGGGGCCGTTCAGGTGGCCGGCTGCGCCGTTGCCGTTACCGTAGATTGTGCCGCCGGACAGATCAAAACCGGGCATCTGTTCCGGCTCTGTGCCGTAGAGAAAACGAATGGCCTCGATGATTTCGGCAGCCAGCAGAGTAGCCATACCGCCGTCAAGGGTTTCGCCCAGGTAGGGGGTCCATTTTCTTTCCGAGGGCATCGGGTGCAGGAGCGACCGGGCGTGTTGAAGAATCTCGGGCAGTTGGCCCAGTTTGTCAACCTCGATACCGGTCATACCAAGAATCATAGGTAGATAGTAGGCCGTATTGGGGAATGCTACCGTCGTGTCCGGCCCTTTTTCTGCCATAGCTCTCTGAAGCATAACTTCTGCTTCAGTAACCAGAGCGTTTGCGCCGCGAATGGCGCGAGTTGCAATATATTTAGACATTTAGTTAACCTCCTTTAGGCTGGTACGCCGTATAGCGCTTTTTGCTGTTCTTCAAAGGACAGGGATTCCAGTTCGCCCATGCGGGCGTCGCCGCTCTTGCCAAATTTAGAGGCGTCATACTCGGGCAACTTCAAGGCGGCGCGTTTTTTGTCGATGTGTTCCAGGGTTTTCTGGACCATCTCATCGGCCTCGTTGATGAACTCTAGTTTCCCACCATATAGATTTTCCCACTCTACGCTGAGGTAATTCAGCACCAGGTCGCTGTCAGACACGCGGTCGGGCATACCGCTCAGCGGCGATGAGCCGCCAAAGATAACGTAAGCGCCCGAAGCTACACAGTACGTGGCAATAGCCAGCGCCTTTTCGCTCATCCACTCGGGAGCCAGGCCGACGGCCGGAATCTGGTCGATATCATCGCCCAGGCCGCCTTCCTCGGCCATCTGGGTCAGCACGGTCAGGATGCGGGAGTTATCGACACAGGAACCCATATGCAGCACCGGCGGAATACCGATGGTCTCGCAGATTTCACGCAGGCCCGGTCCCACCTTGTCCAGCCCGGCCTCGCCTAACAGTAAGCCCAGTTTGGCGGCGGCAATGGCTCCACAGCCTGTCTCAACAACCAGCACGTCTTGCTTGAGCAGTTCTTTGGTAACGTAGGTGTGGAAGTGGTCTTGGGTGCTGCGCGGGTTGTTGCAGCCCACAATGGCGGCCACGCCGCGAATGCGCCCGGACATAATGGCATCGTTGAGGGGGCGGAAGGAAGAGCGGTAGGTGCCGCCCAGCATGTAGTTGATGTACTCGTGAGAGAAGCCGGGAACCAAATCTGAGCGCACATCCGGGATTTGGGTTTCACCACGGTTTTTGTAGTTGTCGATGGCGACCTTCAGGATGTCTTTGGCGATAGTCAGGGCTTTGTGCTCGTTAAACTCAATGTGGGTGGCGTTTGTGATTCTTACTTTGGGGGAGGTGGTGATAACTTTGGTGTGGAAGTTTTCGGATAGAGAAACCAGGGCTTGCATAATGCACTGGACGTCGACAACCATGGCCTCGACTGCGCCGGTCAGGATGGCCAGCTCTTGTTGCAAGAAGTTGCCCGCAGCCGGTACACCCTGGCGCACCAGGATTTCGTTGGCCGTGCAGCAGATGCCGGACATGTTAACCCCTTTTGCCCCGGCTGCTTCGGCATACTCAATAATTTCCGGGTCTTGCGAGGCTACAACCATCATTTGGCTAAGGAGCGGCTCGTGACCATGCACTACCACGTTAACCATGTCGTCTTTTAAAACACCCAGGTTAGCTTGTCCTACAACCGGGGCCGGGGTGCCAAACAAAATGTCGGCAATGTCGGTGGCAATAATGCTGCCGCCCCAACCGTCGGTCATGGAGGTGCGGACCGCTTGTTCAAGCAGGTGGGGCACATGCTGGTCGTCGCCCATGTGGGTGCGGTGCAGCGACTCAACCACCTCGCGGTCAATGCCGCGCGGCACTACACCCAGTTCTCGCCATAACTTTTGTCGTTTTTCCGTAGCGCGTCTGATTGGGGCCAACTCGCCCTTTTGCTGACCAAACTGGGCAATATACAGGTCGGCCAGGTCATTGGCAATCTCTTCCGGGCTGCGTCCTTCGATGGGAATATCATAGAAGGCGGCCACTGTGCGCAGTTTGGCAATATCGCGCAGCACGTAGCCTTCGGTCTCGCCGTTAGCCACGGCCTTAAGGGTAAAGGCCATATCGCGCCCGTGGTCGGAGTGGGCGGCAGAGCCGGCGGCAATGGCCCGGACCAGGTTGCGGGCCTGGATGGTGTCGATTGTTGCGCCGCAGACGCCGGTAGAACCGTCTTTTGTCAAGCGGCAGGGTCCCATTCCACAGAATTTGCAGCACATTCCGGCCGCGCCGATGTTACAGGGTGGCATAGCTTCTGCCCGGTGAAAGGCGGTGCCCAGGCCCAGTTCGTCGGCGCGTATCAGCATCTCTTTGGATGCCGGGTCAATGGTTCGTTCATCCATAGTACGTTCTTTTTTAGCCATAGGTTTACTCCTTTTCTAACTCTTCGGCTGTGATAACCCCTATGCCGGGACAAGGCCACAGGGCGCGGCCACTATAGTCGACCATTCGGGCAAAGTTAAGCACTTGCTTGGTTTGTTCAAAAGCAGTTGTGTGACGGAAGTACGCATCTCCGTTACGTTGTTCTTGAGCGGCAGCTCCCGCTTCAACGGGGGTTGGCAGCTCGTCCAGGTAGCCGGCTTCTTTAAGCTTGGTTTCGATTTCTTCGGCGCTCACCTTGGACAGGTCGTAACTTACCTCGACCGTATGGAAGCAGCTACTGGCGTTAACGTCTTCAACGCCGGGCATCCCTAACAAGATGCGTCGCACTTCAATTACATGATGATCACCGTACATTGTGGGAACAGAATAGAGTGTTTTTTGCATATTAACCTCCTTAATATTGAGCTCTTGGGCTAGTTCCCTAACAGCCTTAGCCTCATAACGATGGTGTCCGCCCAGCGTTTTAACCGATGGTAATTTGCCTGCTTCAGCCCACCGGGTAATAGTGCTGGGAGAGACTTGAAATATTTCAGCAACTTCTGCGCGAGTCAAAAGTCGGTCATCAGATGTGGTTTTTATCATACACATCCCCCCCCTAGTTGTACTTTATAGTCAAGCGCCAAAGGGAACACAGCACTTAACGCTTGCCGCCTGTCTATAATTTAGAAAACCAGTATTGGATTTCTGGAAATAAAACAAAAAACCTCTTCCATATTAAAAAATACCTTTGGAAGAGGTTGGTGACAGGTGTAGATTTTTTGGGGATGAGATTAGAAATCATACATCCAATCCGGCGCTGTTGACAAGTATTGTGCGTGCTTTGCACTTTTTGAGTGTTTTGCACGTTTTGCACGCTTTGCGTCCTACGCGCTATATGATACTTTACATTCTGTTAAGGGGAAAGATGCAGATTGACTATTTTTTGTAGTGCAATTGTACTATTTTGTATTATTGGTTGGGGCACAATGATTTTTTAGAGGGCTTTAAGCCAATTGGCTTTGGTAGGATCAAAGCGACACACAAAACAGGTGACTGGTTGCCCTGACCCGGCGGCAATTGGAGTTTTGCAATTTTGGCAAGGTGTTAGCTCTCCGGCAGCCAGGTAGCGTGGTTTTTCAGCCGGCAACTCAGGCGAGATGGTTGCCGGTTGGATAGATACGGCCTCTTCGGGGCAGGCGCTCAGGCAAATATTGCAACGTTGGCCCAGGCAAATAGAGGGGCGAAAGGCCAGGGCAAACTGTTTGTCGTCGCTTAAGAATTTTAGCGCGCCGGTGGGGCAGAAACGGGCGCATAGGCCGCAGGCTGAGCAAAGGTTGGCGTCTACGGTGACATCAGCCAATCCGATTTTGGATTTTGGATTTTGGATTTTGGATTTTGCTTGCGTATCTGAGGCTTGGGTTTGTTTCTCAATTATGGACAGAATTTTGGCTCGCTGGGTCGGAATAAATTGGGGTAATCGTTCCGAGACCGGCACAATCTTGTCGGATTGAGTTGGGATATCATCCGAATCTTCATATGCCGCTGCATCCTCTCTAAATCGTTTCAGTGAACCAAAAAAACCTCGCCTTGAAATTGGAGGGCGATCTGCCTCATAGACAGGGCGGTTGGTTGTGGGTTGAGCAGCCTCTGGCTCGGTACGGAGCGAGAGGGGCGATGCGTTTTTAAGCAATCTGCCCCAGCCATTGGCTTCGGCCACAGTTTGTTCCAGTGCAGGGTGAATTTTTCCCAGCGGACAATCGGCGCAAGGGGTATCGTCCAGCCAGATTTCACGTCCCTGAGTAGATAGTTCAAGCAGCGTTGCCGGGGATAACGCCGCCAAACAACGTTTGATTTGCACGGCCTGAGGAGCGGGGCCACGGTTTGGGGTAGGGTGTTGGGTACACACCAAATCTACCGGCTCGAAGGGCAATGCGGCAACTGTTTTTATCAGCTTGCCGGGCAAACTATCCGGGCAAGTAAATGCTCCGGTGGGACAGTGATGCAAGCACAGACCGCAATGCAGGCAAGCCTTGTTATCAATTTTGGGCCTGCTGCTGATGACGGTGATGGCTTCCTCAGCCGGGCAGGTATCGGCGCAAATGGTGCAGTCAATGGCCCGATAACGTGTATTGAGGCAACGCTGGGTACGTAGGGCAATAGTGTCGCCGGAGAAATTTTCGGTTAAGGCTAACAATATATCAAGGCTGCTCATTGTCTGGTCATCACCAACTTATAGAATTTCATCTAATATGGAGCCGACGGGTAAATCAAAAAGAGGCGTGGTCATGTACTTCTCGCCGCCGTCGGGCAAGAGAGCCACCAGGGTTCCCTCTTTGATGCGACCCGCTACTTGCATTGCCCCCCACATTGCCGCGCCCGATGAGATGCCCACAAAAAGACCCTCTATTTGAGCCAGTTCACGGGCTACACGGAATGCTTCGTCGTCGTCAAGCATAATCTTGTCGTCTAGCAACTCCTCTTGGTAGATGATGGGTACGTAGGCAGCCATGTTACGTAGACCCTGAATTTTACTTTTGGCCGCAGGCTCCAGACCGACAATGGACACGTTGGGTTTGTGTTCCTTCACATATCGCTGTACGCCCATCAGAGTGCCGCCTGTACCCATACCGGCTATAAAATGGGTCACTTCCGGCACGTCGCGCAGTATCTCGGGGCCGGTTGTTTGGTAGTGAGCTTTGGGGTTGGCCGGATTGTTGAATTGGTCAAGCATCAGGTAACGGTCATCTTCTTTCACTAAGCGGTGCGCCATTTCAATGGCCCAGTTGGTTCCTTTTACGCCATCGGTGATGATGAACCTGGCTCCAAAGGCGGCCATCATCTTGCGCCGCTCGACGCTGGTACTTTCCGGGATGACGGCCACAAACTTATAACCTTTGGCCGCGGCAATCATCGCCAGGCCAATGCCGGTGTTGCCGCTGGTCGGCTCCAGGAGGATTTTGTCGGTGTTGGGGGTCAGTATTCCATCACGTTCAGCAGCTTCAATCATCGACAAACAGATGCGGTCTTTTACCGAGCCGCCGGGATTGAACCCCTCTAGCTTGGCAAAAATGCGCACGTTGGGATTGGGACTCATATGGCGGATTTCCACCACCGGCGTGTTGCCAATTAGCTCGACAAAGTTTAGAGCGCGTAGTTTGTTGACCGATACTTCAGACATTTATCTTCT
>JAJRVO010000454.1 GCA_024277275.1 Chloroflexota bacterium | reverse complement strand
AGCAAATTAGGAACCCATCAGGTTGATTTTTCACTTGCCATAGGGCGTAGTGCGTCTATCGCTCTTCTGACGTTCAGTTTTTCTTGATTTTCGCCATTTTTGGCTTTTATTCGATTAACCCCTTTTGTCGGGTAACAAAACCCCAATCAGTGACAATACGGTGGGACGGGTTTATCACCGGCTGGCCCGGCTAGAGTTGGCCGGCTATGAGCCAAGTCGGGTGGTGGCGATTGGGATAGATGAATACAGCGTTTGGTCTGGGCATCGATACGCCACGGTCATTACCAATCCTATCCGCCATACGGTCATTGAAACCTTTTTGGGTCGGGACAAGGAGACAGTGGTGGCGCATTTGCAGACCCTTTTTCCTCCGACCAGCATCAAACTGGCGGTGATGGATATGCGCGGCGGCTATGAAGGGTCTGTGCTGGCCGTCTTCCCAGAGGCCAAAATCATCATCGACAAGTTTCACGTTGTGTCTGTGGTTATGGATGCTTTGGATGCTACCCGCATCCGTATCCAACGGGAACGAAGTCAGACCCAACGCCGCCGTATTTTTAAGTTACGAAAGCTGTTACGCAAAGCCCGTGAGGACTTGGATGAGGAAGGAGAAAGTGAACTGAAAACCATCCTGGCTGCTGAACCGGATTTAGCCACCGCTTATCAACTCAAGGAGGATTTTCGAGATTGGTATCGGCTGACCATCCCTGAAGAAGCCATCCAAACCTTACACGATTGGTATCAGCAGGTCGAGGATAGTCAACTCTCAGAATGGCAAGAGGCGGTTCAGACTGTGCGTAACTGGGAAACTCAGATTATCAATTACTTCTATTGGCCGCTAACCAATGGCTTCACTGAAGGCAAAAACAATGTCGTTGGCGCGGTCAAAAGGCGAGCCTATGGTTTTCGCAATTTCTCAAATCTCCGCCATCGTTTTTTGTTGGAAGGAACCTGATAGCTTGTCATAACAACTTGACATCCCGTCACAATTTATGACGAAGAACCAAACGTTTACTTCACCTGGCAGGATATGATATTGTTTGTTGGTCCCCCCCCGACCTTGAACCCACACGTTTTTTTCCACAACAGGAACAAATCCCAAACGCTCAAACTACCGGCGACAAAACGTTGCTGGAATTGAGAAAACGCTTTCCCTTTCCCGTTGTAGAGTTGTCTGCCATAAAACCATATTGGTGAAGTTTGGATGGAGGGGGCAAAGAAATAATTGAAGAAATAATTGCCGCGTAAGATGTAAAGATAATGATCGAGATTGGCTTGTTTTTAGGGGGGAGTGCAGCGCGATGGCTGCAAACATCGCCTGATATTATTGTCATCTGTGTTGATCCTTGGCTAGATGGTTGGGCTGGCGATTACGCCGCTAAATACGGCAACTCTGAGTTTCAAGATCAATTAAATGCTAAAGAGGGTTTGTTTCAGACTTTTCTTGTTAATTTATCAGCTTGCAGTTCCAGAGTTATTCCTGTAAGAGACGCTAGCCCAGAGGCATTGCTTAAATTATTCTTACTTGGAGTTCAACCAGATTTAGTTTTTTTAGATGCGACGAAAACAATCGACGATCTTTTGGTTTGTCATCAGCTATGGCCATCTGCCATTCTTACCGGCGATGATTGGAGTTGGGAACTTGAAGGAGATTTTCTCGCCAAGGATGCTGTAATAAAGTTTGCAAGTAAACACGGTTTTGAAGTTATACACAAACGGCAGAGTTGGCTCATTGTAAAAGAGCCTGAGCGCGACCCACAAACGGTTGGCTGATCAATTCTGTGCTTCGCCAACAACTTCGACACAATTTTTGACTTTCACGAAGGTAAATCATAGTCAGGCTAAGCAGTAAAATTAGAAAATAAAGATATAGGTTCTTCTATGGGTAATGTGGCAATCAGAGCGGAAAACTTAAGTAAGCAGTATCGCATCGGTGGGCCGCGAGTTAAGTATAAGACCATCCGCGAGAGTATCACCAGTATGCTAACTTCTCCATTACGCCGATTGAAGAAATCTAAAACGGAAAATATTTGGGCTCTCAAAGAGTTATCATTTGAGGTTAAGCGCGGTGAGGCAGTAGGACTCATTGGGCGCAACGGAGCGGGAAAGACCACCTTACTCAAAATACTATCCCGCGTTACAGAACCAACTATAGGCCGGGCTGAAATCTACGGTCGGGTAGGGTCTTTGCTTGAAGTGGGAACCGGCTTTCATCCTGAGTTGACAGGCCGTGAGAACATCTACCTTAACGGCGCTATCTTGGGGATGAAACAGGTTGAGATTGAGGGTAAGTTTGATGAAATTGTGACTTTTTCCGAGATAGAGAAATTTCTTGACACGCCGGTGAAACACTACTCTAGCGGCATGTATATGCGCCTGGCTTTCTCAGTAGCCGCTTACTTGGAACCGGAGATTTTGCTGGTAGACGAGGTCTTGGCGGTGGGAGATGTCAGCTTTCAACGTAAATGTTTGGGCAAGATGCAAAATGTGAGCCAACAGGGACGTACAGTAATTTTTGTCTCCCATAATATGCAGGCCATTACCCGTCTTTGTGAGCGCGCCCTCTTGCTGGATGAAGGTATGATACTACAAGATGGCCCCTCGACCGAGGTGGTCAGCGCCTATATGAGTTCTGGTTTCAGTACCACGGCAAAACGTACATGGCCAGATCAAGGTAAAGCGCCGGGAGATAGCCTTGTCCGTTTACGAGGCGCGTATGTGCGAACAGAGGATAACAAGATAAGCGAGGTTATAGATATTCGAAAGCCGGTAAAAATTGAAATAGAATATGATGTACTAGATCCCGGCAAGCGTTTGTCCCCGGTTATCATTTGCAATAATGAGGATGGCATCTGCGTTTTTTCTTCGGTTGATAGTTTTGCCCAATCTATCTATAACCAGGATATAAATTTTACGGGGCGCCGTAAATCCAGTTGTTTAATTCCTGGGAATTTCTTGGCCGAAGGAATTTTTACAGTTACAGTAGCAGTTAATGCAGTGTTGGATGGTAACTACCCTCATGCTACTGAATATAATGCCGTTAGTTTTCAAGTAGTTGATTCTATGGAGGGCGACTCGGCGCGTGGAATATACGGAGGCCCCGTGGCAGGCGTGGTTCGTCCGCGCCTGGAGTGGACCACTGAGTCTATAAAGCCAGAGGCGCAGCCCGAATACAACTCAAACCTGGCGGTGACTGAATGAAGAATATTAAGGCTTATCTAAATATTCTTAAACTGCGGTTAAATATAGCCCAAAAGCGAGAAGCAATTGGCAATTACCCCATAGCGGCTTATATTGAACCAACCCTGTTTTGTAATCTACGTTGTCCGGCTTGTCCAACCGGACTTCAATTAAACTTGCGCCCCGCTGTGACTATTGATGAGGAGTTATTCAGGTCGATTATTGATGAGATAGGCGACTATCTTTTTTACTTAAGTATGTACAATTGGGGAGAACCACTGCTCCACAAGCGCACGCCAGAAATGGTAGAATATGCAAAAAGAAAAGAAATCGATGTTAGCTTTAGCACAAATTTGAGTCTAAAACTCACCGACGACTACATAGAGCGTCTGGTTCGCAGTGGATTGGATGCATTAATTGTGTCGCTTGATGGCGTTACCCAAGAAACCTATCAAAAATATCGTCGTCGCGGTAACTTTGCCCTGGTACGCGAGAATATGATGCGAGTAAAAAAAATGAAAACAGAGTTGGGATTAGAAACCCCGCGTATCATATGGCAGTTTCTTGTTTTTAGACACAACGAACACGAAATAGAAAAAGCTAAGTTGGAGTACAAAGACTGCGGGGCCGACGATATATATATTACGGGCGCCCAAATGCCTTTTGCGCCATACAATGAGGGCTTTGAACCGTCTACTATTCCCCAATACAATATATACCATCCTGATCATCGTTATCAGCAAGCAGGCAACCGGCAGATAAAAAATGGTCAGGCTTGCTCATGGCTCTATGGTTACTATTTAATGAATCCAAATGGTCAGGTTTCCCCTTGCTGTGTGGTAGCCGCAGAAAAAGATGACTTTGGTAAATATTCAACGCGGGGGGATTTTTTTAAAGTCTGGAATAGCCCTAGATTTAGGCAAGCGCGAGCCTTATTTACCCGAGGCAGCAGGCAATCTGCCGGCAAAGGACAGTTACCTGAGCAGGGTCAAACCACTGTACAACTAGAAGGTATGGGTACTGAAGTAACCCAATCACTGTCTGATGACGAACTTATCTGTCATCAATGCCCCATTCCTTTTAGACAGAATGAAATGGATGATTACATCCTAAAAATAACTAATAACGTTGTCCATTCACTTTGGCGCGAGCGGTCTATAAGGAAAAAAACTGGCTATTTATTAGCTTACTTGCTTATGGGAATACCAAATTGGCGTGGGTTAGCCCGAAGAAGTATAAACAAATTAAATACCGGCCTTAAAACATCTTTTGGACGACAACCGGGCAACAAGATAGCGCAAGAGGGGTAGAGCAATGAAAGTTGTGATTCTTGCCGGCGGTTTGGGGACGCGTCTGGTGGAAGAGACTGAAGTTAAACCCAAGCCAATGGTTGAAATTGGCGGGCGACCCATTTTATGGCATATTATGAAACATTATGCCCACTATGGATTCAAGGAGTTTTTCATTGCTTTGGGGTACAAAGGTGAGGTCATTAAGCGCTATTTTCGTGACTACTATACCTTGAGTGGTAGTATGACAATCAATCTTGTCAGTGGTGACATCCAAATGCACAAAAAAAAAACCGAAGACTGGATTGTACATCTTATAGATACTGGGTTACCTACGCTCACTGGTGGTCGGGTCAAGCGCTTACAGCCGTGGTTGAAGGACGAATCTTTTATGCTAACCTACGGGGATGGTGTCAGTGACGTT
>JAJRVO010000453.1 GCA_024277275.1 Chloroflexota bacterium | reverse complement strand
CACTGTCATTTCCAAGGCTTCTTCATAATCAACCGTTTTGAATTTTCGAGCCATCTTTGTTACCCCCAAACCAATGTTTGTGGGGGTAGTTTACTTCATTTGGTTTTTGAGGCAAAGGACTTCTCCGACAAGCTGCTAGTTGATAGCCATTCGTTCATTGTCTTTTACGTAAAATTCTTCACTAACCGATGACAGCGCGTTCACCTGACTAAAGCCCCGGCAGCTTATGCCATTGGTCTTTGACCAACTGGAACATTGGTTTGTACCTTTCAACCCGGACCGATAAATCTGCTTTTTTATCCGCTATACCTTGCTCGTACACCGTCACCAATTTTTTAGCCTGGACGATAGCGTCAAACGTCTGTGCCTTTTTTTCGGCGACCTGTTTGAAACGGTGAAGCAAAGTGTCATCGCTGATTACCTGCTCAATGGCCTGGGCCAGCGCCTGGCTGTCGTTGGCCGTCAGGATCCCCTCCTGACCGTGTTCTACCTCGTCTCTGGTGCCTGTGGCATCTACCGCCACTACCGGCAAACCGGCGGCCATAGCTTCCATCGTGACCAGCCCCTGCGTTTCGGTGACAGAGGCAAAACAAAACAGGTCGGCCGCTTTTAAATAAGCCGGGATTTCCGTAAAGGATAAGCGTCCGGTAAATTCACCCCGGCCGGTCAAGCCCGCATCTCTGGCCTGTTTCTCCAGGGATTTGCGCTCGTCACCGTCACCAATAAGAACCAGACGAATATTAGCGTGTCTTTTCATGACCCGGAGCGCCGCCGCCAGCAGCGTGGGCCAGTTCTTTTCTTTAGCCAGCCGCCCGATTGAAATCAACACCTTGTCCTCGCCCCAGCCTCGTTTTTGGCGCACCGCTTGACCATCAGCCTGGCGATAGGGTTCGACATTGATGCCGGTGGGCACGATCGTCACGCGCTCGGTAACGCCATACTCTTTGGCCAGCAACAAGCGTATACTATCGCTGGGGACAACAATGTGCTGGCAACGACGCATAAAATCGCTGATAATCTGGTCAATCTGGCGTTTGACAAAGTCCTGGTCAATGGGGATGTAGTGACTGTAATCTCGATAGCGGGTGTGAAAGGTGAAGACAAGGGGCAGATTGAGTTCTACTGCTCGTCGGGCCGCGCTGTGACCGACCAGAAAGGGATGATGACTATGAATAACATCCAGTTTGAGCGAGGGGAGAAGTTTTTCGACGAAAGGCGAGAATGGAATGGTCAACGGAAAGTTGGGCATGGCCTGGATATCAAGAGCCGGATAGCGAAAAATGAAAGGCTCCGTATCTTCATAATCGCCGGCATCCTGGGCAAAGATAAAGACCAGGTGTCCCAATTCGGTCAGCGCTTGTCGAAAGGTACTGACCGAGCGAACGACGCCGCTGATGACCGGATGATAAGTGTCGGTAAAGTGGGCAATGTGCATACGGTTAGACATTTACTACTCCTTTCGATTCAAAATAACGTTGCCGTAATTCTTCCGCAGCATAACGACCGGCCAAAAACAGCGTGCCTCCCACAACGGCCATCATCATCCACTGTCTGGCCGAGAGTTCAAGCCCGTGTGAACCAATCAGCGTGATTAACACCACCCCCGGCAAGCGGCCAAAAAAGTTGGCCGCCAAAAATAACCAGAAGGAAATTGTACTTAGCGCGGCCACAAAATTCATCACGTTACTGGGCACAATTGGAAACCAGAATAAAAACAGGAAAAAGAAAAACCCTTGCTGTCCGGCTGTCCGGTTCCAGCGGTCAAGCAGATTGGCCGAAACCAGGGGGCGTCCGGCCCAACGAACTACCACAAAGGCTATCTGGCTGGCCACTACCGTGCCGGCCAAATTAAGGGCCAACCCTGCGCCAAAACCATACAAGTAGCCGCCGGTAATCATAATAATGTGCCCCGGTATAACGGCAAAAACGACCTGCCCGCTCAGAAGCAACTCAAGCAAAGCAGGTCCCCAAATGCCATAACTTTGCAGATAAGCGGTTACGGCTTCTCGATTGCTCACAAAGGCCAGGACATCAAATATGGCCTGGCGACCTGACCAGAGAATCGGCAGGATAACCAGAACAGCCAAACCTTTGACCAGCCGGGATAACGCTTTAGATGAATTTGGCGACTGCTGCCGCTCGTGGTTGGCGCTCATTTCGATTGTGTTTTCTGGTTTGCCAGATGCCGGTGGTAAACATAGTGGGCATAAACCACCATCCCGGCGCTCCAGGTCAGCGGCGCTTCAGAGGTATACCAGAATGAAGTGAGGTAATGTCCGTTGGGCGCATAAACCTCGTGGACCGCGCCGTCTCTGACGATGACCTGAGAGATACGCCGCAGCAATGTCTCCGCCTCTACCGGTCGTCCCATTCGCGTCAGGGCGATGACGTGCCAGGCTCCTAACCACAGCCAGGCCGCCGAGGTGTGATAATTGGCAATGCCCCCCAACCGATTTTCGATGGCAATGAATTTGTTGGGATAGGGGCGGTGGGGGGTGCGGGTCGGCACCGGGCTGGCCATCTCAAACTCATTCATTTTGTCCAGAATGGAATGGGCTTGCTCGGAACTGGTCATGTTCCAGGCAATTGCCAGCAGATTACCGCTGCTGCTGAGATTATCAAAGATTCGGTTGGTGACATAGTAGCCCAAATCCTCGCGCCAAAAATGGTCATTGATGGATTTTTTCAGGTGTTGCGCCCTGGTCTTCAGATAATCCCGGTCTTCAGGTTGTCCGTAAATGGGCGCAATCTCGGCCAAATCGTGCAAGGCCTTCCAGTATAAAACATTGGTATATAGTATCCGCCCCCGGCGAGCAATGCTATCGGCCCAATCAGCAAAGGCGGCTTGATGCAGCAGGCCGTCATCTTCCAGGCCGTGTGTTTCAAGCCAGGCGATGGCTCGTCTTAAGGCCGGCCAATGGGCGCTGATAAATTGGTCGTCGTTGGCCCGGCGGGCATAGTTTAGGATGGCAATAACCAAAATGGCATTGCCGTCCAAGGAGATGGTATTGTGGGCGGTGATGTATTTGGGTTTAATCGGGGTGTGACCGGGCTGCTCTCGCTTAAAGAGCGAGTGCAGGTAGCGGTCTAACACGCTGGTAGCGTGAACCTTAACCGGAAATTGACCCGATGGTCGCTGGTTGATTAAAAAGACTTCCAGAGCTTCCCTGGCGGCCTGAAATTCGTTGAGTTCAACCAAACCAAAACCGGCAAAGCCCAGGTCGCGCGCCCAGGGTTCCCTGAAGTTGCGGAGTCCGGCGCAAAGCACCAATTTTTCCTGGCCGTCCGCCAGGCGACGCTTTTCAATCCCGGCCCGCAAATTGGCCGAGGCAATTCGCAGCGCTTTGGCTTCAAGGGTCTGATAGTTGGCTATATCTGCGGGTAAAGCAGCGGGTTGCAAAAAGGGTTGGTGCAATAATCGTTGGCCATAGCCAAATATCTGCCAAAATAATAACCCAAAGATACTTGTCAGCGCTGACCAAATACTGATTATCAGCCAGTTATTTTTTCGACGCGTGGGTTCTTTCATAAAGATGACTCACATATTTTGTTCAATATTCATTTACTCAAGAATTGTTGGATTTATGCTGGAAATTTTCGTTAGCTTTTTATTAGAAATTCGGTCTACTACATTTCTCTAGCAAAATTATAACAATAACATTATACCATGATCGGCAAACCAGCTTTTTGAAGAAATATGATAGGGTGGCTTGAGAGACGACATCTTCTTAGACAATTTGAGATTCAATACTCTTGGGGGTAATGATGAAGATGCATACAAACGGTCGTGCCGAACCTTACAAAATCCCGGTTCAGTTGTTGAAAATAAAACCAAAAACCAAAACACAACAGTAAGCTCAGATGTCTCATCAGATACGGCAAAAACGATGAATGGCAAAACAGCGGCGAATGATAAAACAACTGCGCCCACAGTAGACGAGATTAACTGGCAAGACACCGCCCTGCGTTTACAAGCTGAGATGGACAACTTTCGCAAACGCCAGCAGCGCCGGGCCGACCAGGCCATTGCCGCCGAGAGAGAACGGTTGCTCACCATCTTTCTGCCCATTATCGATAACCTGGAACGCGCCCTGGCTCATCAGGATGAGGGCGACGAAACAGTGCGGCAGGGTGTAGAACTGACTCGCCGTGAGTTGATGCGCCTGTTGGAGAGCGAGGGCGTTACTCGTTTGGAGACAATAGGCCAGTTGTTTGATCCCGAATGGCACGAAGCGATTACAACCATCCCCGCCGCTGCGGCCCCTGACACCATTGTTGAAGAAATAGAAGCCGGCTACAAATTGGGCGCTCTGCACAAACATCCCGCCGCTGCCACAGGCCGGGTCGAGGATTTTGCCGTGGTACGGTTCGATGACCTCCACAATCAGCTTGACCAGCGTGGTCGGGGTGAAGAACTCGCCCCCGCGCTGACCCTCGGCTTTGGCAAACTGGCCCAGGAAATATTCGTAAATCTTGCCGAAGACGTCGCCCTCAACGCTCATCGGGATATTGTTGAAGGTCTTTAGCAGGGTGCTGAGGGTGGGGTTCTCCAGGTGGTGATAGGTTTGGGGCAGGATGCCTGTGAGTTGGGGATTATGCTGCTCGATCAGGCGCATGGCCTCGTTGATCTTCTGGCCGATGTTCTCGCCTTCGGGCAGGGTCAACAGATAGCTAAAACGGGCCTCGTTGGGCAGGTAGAAAACCCCGGAGGCTTGATACCGGGCCGGTTGTTCAAACAGCCGTAGTTGGCGGCGGCGCGAAGATTGCTGCTCAGACCGGACCTTGAGTTCATCATAAACCTGGCCGAATTTAACATCGGCGTAGCGCAGGAAGATCAACCCCAGCACCGGAGTGGAGTACTCGTGCGAGCGCAGCCGGGAGTTGGCCCGCAGTTCATCAGCCGCGCTCCACAGGTGGGTTTTAAGTTGGGTATAGTCGATGGGCATTCAGGCACCTCGTTTGGGATGTTTTTTGGGAAAACAGAGATTTGGTGTTTATGTGCATATCCAGAATATCACCCTCACACCAAATCGTCAAAGCCCACAAAAAAGCGCAGCCCTTGACCCGGCTGCGCCTCCATACTAACATATCTCCTATCTGATTGGGTGGTGGCATCACCTGATTGGGTTCAAAGCCCCGCTGGCACCGGGGCTTTTTCATTTTATCACACTCTGGTAACGAGTCAACCAAATATAACAGGTAACGATTGCCCCCAAAAAGAAGACTCTTCGAAGAGTTTTCTGATCGACAAGCCATAACCCTGGCCTGGCTTTCTGTACCTGTCGTTGTAGGAGGGATGATGTATACTCAGCACGGTCACAAAGTAACATTCTGAAAGCCAGAGAATAGGACACAGATTTTCGCAGATAAACACAGATTATGGTAAAAAACTAAACAAAAATCTGTGAAATCTGTGTTCATCTGTGTCCCATAAAAATGTT
>JAJRVO010000452.1 GCA_024277275.1 Chloroflexota bacterium | reverse complement strand
AGTAGTAACAAATCAATCTTGATTATCAAAGGAGACTGGGCAATGACCAACCGAACCTGTCGTGTAGGCGTTCATGCGCGCAACGATCATGTCTTTCATGATCCCGATTACGCCATCATCCGCGAGGCTAAAATAGAAACCATCAAGATGATGAGCCAAACCAGTGTTGACGTCTTCAAACGGCTCAAAGCAGAGCGTTCCGATATCGAGCTAATCACCCGCCTTTATGACGACAGGTTTGGCACGCACGGAGGCCCCACTCCCGACGATTTTGCCGCCCGTATGGTCCCAATCATGAAAGAACTGCAACCTTACTCCGTTAAGTTTGAGGTGCATAACGAGCCTAACCACCTGCACCGGATTGAGGGTTGGGGCGACACGGATGAAGACGCCAAGAACTTTAACCAGTGGTACATACGCGTCCACGATATTCTAAAAGGGCAATGCCCCTGGGCGCAGTTAGGGTTTCCGGGCCTGGCTATTCCTCACCGAGATTTAGAGTGGGTGGAAATTTGCCGTCCGGCGGTAGAGAAATCGGATTGGCTGGGCGTTCACTGCTACTGGCAAACGCCCCCGGATCAAATGCACAATCACCTGGCCGATTTTTGGGGGCTGCGCTTTAAGTATTATCACGAGAAATTCCCCGACAAAATCATTGACCTGACCGAAGTGGGCAACTCTAACGTGCAAAACAATATCCCCTTTACCAGAGAAGGCCACGCCCGCGAGTTTACCGAATACCTGACCGAATGTTTTAAGTATCCCTATCTCAATTCGGCCACGTTCTTTATTATGTCCTCGCCGGACTCAACCTGGGACGGCTTTTGCTGGCGCAATGAAAGCGGTCAAATCTACCCCATCACCTATGCTGTCAAGGATATGCCTCGGCCTCACTGGGTTCCGGCCCAAAAACCTGCGCCAACTCCGGTAGCGGCCCAACCTGCCGCCCAGCCCGCCGCGCAACCAGCAGCCGCCCAAGCGGCTGCTCAAGCTACCGCCAATGCAGCCAAGCTCCAACAATTAAAAGGCGAAAACATTCAACTCCGCGCCCAGGTGCAACAGTTGAAAACCCAGAACGCCCAACTTCAAAATCAAATGCAGCAGTTGCAGGCCCAATTAGCCGCTGCCGCAACCCAACCCGTTGTCACCCAACCAGTGGCTACCGTTGCTACTCAACCGCCGGTTGCGGTGCAACCGCCGGTTGCGGGACAACCGGGTCCTCCAATCCAAAATATTAGCCGGCAATTACTGCGTAATCCGGCCGTACAAAATCCAACCCGGTCGACCAGTCAAATTGACCGGATACTTGTCCACCACACGGCTGTTCAACCCCAGGTAGGGGCGCAGCGGATTGCTGAATTTTTGGTCCAAAATCGGGGGCGAGCAGGCATTGCCTACCATTACTTTATCACCGGCGACGGCGTTATCCAGCAGACCAACGATTTAACCGTCGTCACCGCGCAAAGCGAGGCCCAGTTTAACCTGACAGCCCTGGGGGTTGGTTTTGCCGGGAACTTTACCAATGCCGTGCCTACCCCCGCCCAAATAGAGGCCGGAGCGAAGTTGATCGCCTGGCTTATCCGGCAGCTTAATCTGTCGCCGCAAGCTGTTTTTGGGCACAAAGAGTTGGTAAACACGCAAAGTCCCGGCGCGCAATGGGACGGGGGCGCAATGTGGGGCAATCAACTGCGTCAAAGAATTCAGGCTTATTAGCGTCTTAGGCTTTTACATCGAAAAAGAATTGTGAAACAAGGTAGCAGGGTTGCAGGGTAACAAGGTAGCAAAGTAGCAAAGTTGCAACTTTGCAACCCTGCTACCTTGCAACCCTGCAACCCTGCTACCCTGCAACTTTGCAACTTTGTTCTTCATCCGTATAACAACCTTATGACCGAAATGATTCCAACCATCGAAGAAAACGTCGATTCACCCAACGACAGCTATGAAGTGGACCTGCCCGATTTTCAGGGGCCGCTGGATTTACTCCTGAACCTGATTGAGCAGGAAGAGATGGACATCACCAAAATCTCTTTGGCTCATGTCACCGACCAGTTTCTGGCCCATCTGGAGATTTTGCAGGAAACCGACCCCGATGAACTGACCGATTTTTTAGTCATCGCGGCCAAATTAATCTTGATTAAATCCGAGGTATTACTACCCCGTCCCCCGCCAATCCTGATTGAGGATGACTATGAAGACGTAGGGGACGAATTAGCCCGGCAGTTGAGGCTCTACAAGCACTTCAAAGAAGTTGCCACGCATCTGCGAGAAGTTGAAGAGGACGGATTGCGAAGTTTTGTACGGCTCATGCCTAACTTTAAGATTGAACCAAAGCTCATTCCGGGCGAGGGCGACCTGGAAGCTTTGTTAATTGCCGCCCGCAACGCCCTGGCTATTAAGCCGGAAGACCCGGCTGTGGATGAGGTGGTCTCGCCGGAAATCATAACCCTTGGCCAGCAGATGGTCCACATCTGGCAAGAAATTACAGCCCGTAAACAAACAACCTTTCGGGAACTGTTGAGTCACACCTACAACAGAATTGAAGTGATTGTGACCTTACTGGCTATTTTGGAACTAATCAAGCGGAATATCATCAAAGTAGAACAACCCCATCACTTTGCCGACATCGCCATTGTTAAAAAAGAACAAGCCCAGGAATTAACCGAAACCGAAAAGGAAGAGTTGGTGGGGCTTATGGATATATCATAAGAGGGAGTAGGAGTAAGAAGTAGGGAGTAGGGAGTAGGGGAAAAAGCTTTACTCGCCACTTCCAACTTTCAGAGCATTACAGGGTCATTGAGATTAAAAAATAAATCGGTAATGCTATCCGGCATCGTCCCGAATTGAAATTCGGGCTACTGCCGGCAAGTCGGTTAAAAAACCGACTAACTCACTCCACTTTGACTGATTCAAAGGTTGATTTAGTCCGTTTTGAACGGGCTTTTCATAGCAGCCTGAACTTCAGTTCAAGGCGACCGTAATCCAAAATCGGAAATCCAAAATCCAAAATCAGACTATCCTTCTATCAACCACTGCAAGAGCGTTACCCCCCACACGCCAAACATCAGGCACATTAGTAACATCACCACCAAACAACTGACAACAATATGAAATTGAAAGAGTTGAGCAAATCGCCCCGGTTCCTCTTCATAGTTGTTGGCTATATAAGGTGGCGAAACCGCAACGGGTTGTTCCGGCACATTTTCAGGCGGTCTTACGGGGACGGTGGCAGGAGTTCCCGGATAAGACAATGCCGTACCCTGGGCTATTGAGCGCGTACGCCGGCTCGCCCGGCCCAACTCAGCCTCCTGATGGAGTCGATTAAGGCCCGGATAGAAAGGCTCAATTGTTTCCAGCCGATGAATATGTTTTTTGGCCAGAAAAAATTTACCTTTGGCTAAGGCCCTGGCGGCCTGTCTGAACAACTAATCGGCTATCGGCTCGTCAAATATAACGTTGCCGGCCAGTTCATCTTGTAACCGGCCAATATGGGCCTCAATATCCTGAAGTTGGTCCTCAATGCTTTTAACTATATCGGGCCGCGTCTCCTGATTAAGACTGGCTTCAAGCCGGGCCTGGTTGATAAGCAGTTGGTTTAGAGTTCGTTCTTTATATTCTATTTGTTCCGGGGTAAGGGATATCATTTTGAACCTGTCGGGATCGGTAAAAAGGATAAAGTTTCGGGAAAAAGACGCAGCCATTTAAGCCGCCGCAAAAGCAATACCATCATCAAAGCGCCGCCGGCGTCAAATAGCACGTCGAAAATTTTACCATAACGGCCCGGCACAAATAACTGATGAATTTCATCAGAAATACCGTACAGGGTTGTCAGGGCAAAAGCAGTCAACAAAATTGACCATGTTGTCCGCCGCTGCGCAGTTAGAGCGCGCCACCAGAACCAGGCCAGAGCAGCATAGGCCACAATATGAGCCGTTTTGTGAATAACCTTCTTATTGGTTTCATTTTCAATGCCGGTTAAAACCTGTTGGGATGAGAGCCAAAAAATCAGGCCCATCCAAAAGATAAGCGGAACAAAGTCGCGCAACCAGCGTGGTAATGTTTCAAATTGAAATTTGGTCAACGGTAAGCCCTTTCTACAACTTGAGATAAATTGGACCAATTAAAATCCTGGCGGATACGGTGAGCGGCTGTTTGCCCCAATTTGTGCCGCTTGTCCGGCGACTGCAGCAAATCGACCACGGCTTCAGCAAAAGCGTCGTCATCTTCAGCCGGAATCAAAATGCCGGACACATTATGCTCGATGTATTCGCAATTCTGACCAACCGCATCGGCCACAACCGGCAGCCCGGCTGCTAACAAATCAATCAGTTTCACAGAGCATTTAGTGCGGTTGATTAGCGTGTCGTCATAAGGAAAAATGGCTGCGTCAGCCGCCTCAAAGCAAGCAGGCAATTGTTCGACCGGCAGCCAGCCGGTAAAATGGACACGCTCTTTGTCCAGACCGGCCTCGGCCAGTTGGGCAGCCAGTTTTGTTTCCTCTCCCTGCAAGCCGCGCCCCACAATCAGCCAGCGCGTTTCCGGCAGGTGTTTGGCGACGCGCTGCGCCAGCGTCACAATCCGCTCCAGCCGAAACTCTACAAAACGGGAGTAAAGTAAAATAGTTGGGGCCTGTCCCAAATCCCACTTTTCCCGAACGGTTTGGGGGGTAAGACCGCCACTCTGGGTTTCCAAACTAAAGTTTGGACTCCTGTCTTCGGAAAAACCGTTTGGCAGGTAAAAAACGCCGGATTGTTTGTCCGGCCTATGGGCCGTTGCCAGCTTTTCCAGAGCGCGACTGGCGGCAGTAACGACATCGGCGCGACGCAACCCCCACCTTTCCTGCCAGGTAAACAGCTTTTTCTGGGCCGCAGAGTAGGGCGATATTTCATTCCAGGCTTGCTCCCAATCGTCGCTATCAACCACCAACCGCACCGATATCGCCCCCAGGCGACGCAACCACCACAGAACCAAATGGGCCAGCCCGGCATAAGCCTTGGGCTTAAACAGGTGGATTGCGTCTGGCTGCAAAGCCAGCGCTCTAGCTATCAGCGTGCGCGTCAACAAAATATAAAAAAGTAGCGGCACACCGGGCGGCAAGACAACATTGACCACCTGAACGCCATCTTCCTCCCACGTTTGCCCGGATCGACCGGAGTCATCCCAGGGTGGAATGAGAACGGTAACGGTATGTCCCTTGTCAACCAATGCTTTAGCCAGAGGCAGAGCGCGCGCGCTCATAGTGCCCTTTGGCTGCAAACCAAAAGGGCCGATAAAAACGATTTTCATAATTTTGATTCTGGGGCTTGATTCTATTTAGAGAGTGACGGTCTGGCAAATAACGATTTTGGATTTTGGATTTT
>JAJRVO010000451.1 GCA_024277275.1 Chloroflexota bacterium | reverse complement strand
TTCTACCGGAGTTGATTCAGTCTCGCCAGAGAGGAGAGCGGCGTCTAAGAATCTGGAGCGCCGGCTGTTGTACGGGCGAAGAGCCGTACTCTATTGCCATCTTGCTGCACAAAATGATACCAACCCTTTCTGATTGGCGCATCACTATTTTAGCCACCGACATTAACCCCCGTTTTTTGCAAAAAGCAACCGAGGGAATATATCGGAACTGGTCGTTCCGGGGAACGCCGGAGTGGGTTAAAGAACAATATTTTAAACCGACTCCCGATGACCATTTTGAAGTTGTGCCACATATCAAGCAGATGGTCACTTTTTCTTATCTTAATTTAATAGAAGACGCCTACCCTTCTATCCTGAACAATACCCATACCCTTGACGTGATTTTTTGTCGCAATGTGTTGATGTATTTTGCCTCGGAAACCATCCAAACAATTATTCGACGGTGTCATCGTTCTCTGGTAAATGGCGGTTGGTTCATTGTCAGTTCCAGTGAAACCCCGCTCTTAATGCAGTCTAAGTTTGTCTCTGTCAGTTTTCCCGGGGCAATCCTTCACCAAAAGGATGAGTCGCAGTTTGGCTTGGAAGAAAATCTCTCAACAATCTCACCCTTCGTTGAGGTGAATGTTTTGCAAACCCCGCCGGCGTCCAATACGGTTACGGACAATTTGTATCCATCCGAGCCTCAAGCAGCAATCCCTTTGGATTTTCAATCTGCCCCGGCAGAGTTGGCGGCTGAAGAGCTATCTCCAGAAATGGCCGGCGCAGAATCTACAGAGCAACTCGCCCCACAACCGGTATCACCATACGAGATGGCTTTGGCCTTGTATGAGCAAGGAAACTATGCGGCGGTGGCTGAAGAGTTGGAGGAATTGTTTGCGCCCGACCATCGCTTAGACCCCGGCTCATTGCCTCCCGAAGAAAAAACAATGTTGTTGTTGACCCGGGCTTATGCCAACCAGGGCCAACTGGTTAAAGCCGAAGCTTGGTGCAGAAAAGCTATTGCCGTCAATAAGCTTAATCCAATTTACCGCTATCTTTTGGCAACTATTTTGCAAGAACAGGGTGAACTTGATCAGGCAGTTAAATCGCTAAAACACGCGCTTTATCTTAATCGTGATTTTGTGCTGGCTCATTTTGCTATGGGTAATTTGACCCGGCAACAAGGGAGGTTTGCGGAATCAAATAAGCATTTTGACAATGCGCTTACGCTTTTACAAAAATGGTATCCCGAAATGATTTTGCCGGAATCAGAAGGGTTAATGGCAGGCAGGCTTAAAGAGTTGATAACCTTGTTAAGAACCTGAACCGATTTTGGATTTTGGATTTTGGATTTACGATTGGTTATAATGACCAACCAGTTAGGAAACTGTGGTACATGGAAGATGAAACAACAATTGATTGGGAACAGATACATCGTCGTTTGAAGGCTGTTGAAACAGCTATTGGCCGTGAATTTATCCCGACAGAGCAGAATAAGAAAGAAATTCTCAGAACCAGGGCCGAGCAATTGGCTCGGGAGGATGGCCGGGAGCCGACCGCTGAAGAAACGCTTGAGGTCATTGAGTTTTGTCTGGCTACTGAAACTTATGCCCTTGAAATGGCGTATGTGCAAGAAGTTTATTCTCTAAAGGAAATCACGCCTTTGCCCTGTGTGCCTTCTTTTGTAAAAGGTATAGTTAACGTGCGGGGACAAATCTTCTCGGTCATTGATCTCAAAGAGTTTTTTGCTTTGCCGACTGAAGAACTGGCCGCTCTTAACAAAGTCATTATTATGCACACCGATGACATGGAGTTTGGGATTTTGGTTGATAACATTATTGGGGGGCGATCTGTCCCGCGCAAGGCGATTCAGCCTGCGCCGTCAACCTTAACCGGCGTGCAAGGCAAGTACGCAAAAGGCGTTACCAGCGAGAGGCTCATTATTCTTGATGCAGCCAAAATTCTAACTGACCGGCGGATGATTGTGAATGAGAACGTAGGGGGATAAACTAGTACAGCTTGGCGGAAGTCTTTCGGTAGTTACAAGCAGCGCGTTGCTTAGTTTATGGAGTGAAAAAGTGCACTTTTTCACTCCATAAACTACCGAAGGATTTACGCCGCCGTGTACTAGTTGAAGAGATTAGATATATTTAGAGAACTAAACATCCAAACCAAAATTTTTGTTCCGGTAATTTTTATCTTGGGGCTAATGGCGCTAATCAACATATTTAGCTATCTCCAGATGACAAAAATGGGCAATGAAATAGCAACGCTTGAAGAGCAAATCGCCCTACATCAAGAAATTGACGGATTGATTTCTGACCCAATTTTGCAGATTGAGCGTAACAGACAGTCAACTATTTTGTGGACTACAATCTTAACCATTGTTGGTGTTGTAGTAGGTTTAATAGCTACTGTGGCCATTACCAGGCACATCACTCACCCTTTAAGGGCAATTGTAGATATTGCCAAGCAGGTTGCCAATGGAGACCTGAATGTTGACATTGCTTCGACCCATAGAGGCGATGAAGTGGGCATGCTGGAAAATGCTTTTGAAAACCTGGTGATTGGCTTAACAGAAATAACTATGGCGGCCAATCAGATTTCTGCCGGAGACCTGACCATAAAGGTAGAACCTCGTTCTGAAAGGGATGTATTGGGCCATGCGCTGACCTCGATGGTGACAACGTTGCGCGAACAGACGCAGGAGATGGTTGACGGCGTAAATATTTTGACCGCTTCTGTCGGCGGAATTATGGCCGCTACGTCTGAGCTTACCGCCGGGGCAACTCAAACGGCTGCCGCGGTTAGCCAAACAACTACCACCGTTACTCAGGTTAGGCAAACGGCCCAGATTTCCAGCGAAAAGGCCGACATGGTTTCTCAAAGCAGCCGGCAAACGGCTGAAATATCGCAGAGTGGAGAGACGGCCACTAAAGACACCATTGCAAAAATGCAGCAAATTAACGAACAAATGAAGTTGGTTGCCGAAAGCATTGTGGTTTTTAGCGAGAAAAGCCAAACCATTGGAGAAATTATTGCCACCGTCAACGACCTGGCAGACCAGTCTAATCTCCTGGCAGTTAACGCCTCAATTGAAGCGGCCCTGGCGGGAGAACAGGGAAAGGGGTTTGCGGTGGTCGCTCAAGAAATAAGGGGCCTGGCCGAGCAATCCAAGCAAGCCACTACCCAGGTGCGGACTATTCTGAGAGATATTCAGGAGGCAACCAGGGCGGCGATAATAACGACAGAACAGGGGAGCAAGGCGGTTGTGTCCGGGCTGGAACAATCGGCTAATGCGGGTGAGGCTATTCGTCACCTGACAGAGAGCGTAACCAAAGGAGTGCAAGCAGCCACCCAAATTGCAGCTTCCAGCCGGGAGCAGTTGGTTGGGGTAGACCAGATGGTAAAGGCGATGGAAAGCATAAAATTGGCTACCGCCCAAAATGTTGATAGCTCAAAACAGTTAGAGTCTGCCGCCAAAAATCTGGAGGCGTTAGGCCAAAAGCTAAAGCAGTTGGCGGATCGATATCAAGTGTAACCACAACCGGGAGGCTGTCCGAAATTTTAGGAGGACTGGGGGGCGCGGGGGGTAATCCCCCCCGAATCCCTTTAAGTGAAACGGCTTTGTCCCAATTCCCTAAAATTCTGGACGCACCCCTCAACTGGGAGGAAACAGATGAAATTAGGTCAAAAATTATTTTTGATTTTTGGAGTAGTGATACTGTTTGCCGTAACAGGCGAATATATTAGTATTGCGCAGTTTAATAAGGTAACGGATAACACCGATGAACTTGCATATCTAAACTTAATGGCTCACCATGCGCATAATATGACCATTGGGGTTAACGGGTATCTAATAGGCAACCCTGAGTATCGACAAGAATTTCAGGAGCATCGCCAGAGTTTTGACCGGGAATGGCAGGCTTTAAGAGAGTATAAAACTGCAAAGAATGATTTGTCAACTGATGATAGATCTGCGTTGGATAAAATTGCGGTCGATCAAAAGGCCTATGTAGAGAAGGTACAATCTCTTTTTGATCTATATGATGAACAAAAGCGCCTTAGCGATAAAGTCATCGCAACCTGGACAGAGGTTGACTATTTAGGGCATGAGCGCGATGCGATGCTTAACAAACTAATTGTCGATCATAATGAATCGCTTGAGTTTGCTGCCACAGCGGTAAGTTGGTTGTTGTTAATAATAACTGTTTTAACCGTATTGGTCGGTTTAACTATAGCCGTCCTCATCGCCCGTTTTATTACAAGCGCAGTTGTAAAACTCAAAGATGCGGCCGTGGCGGTTGGCGAAGGCGATTTAAAAACAAGGGTAGATATTAAATCCAAGGATGAAATAGGCATTCTGGCAGGGGCTTTTAATCAGATGGTAGAGAAGCTGGAGAAAGCAAACGCCGGATTAAAAAGCGAAATCTTCGAACGTACCAGGGCCGAAGAATCTCTTAAAGAACAGGCGATGGAGATTATGGAAGGGGTAAACGTTTTGGCCGCCTCCAGCAGCGAGATTTTTGCCACCACCTCGCAACTGGCCGCCAGCGCGTCTCAAATAGCCGCGGCAATCAATGAAACAACCACCACCATTACCCAGGTCAGGCAAACGGCTCAAGTTGCCAGCGAAAAATCGGAACTTGTTTCTCAAAGCGCCCAGCAGACTGCGCAGATTTCACAGACCGGCCATAAAGCAACTAATTATACTATTGCAGAAATGAATAGAATCAATACCCATATGGAATCGATTACGGAAAGTATATTGACTCTTGGCGAACAAAGCCAGGCCATTGGCGAAATTATTGCCACGGTTGATGATTTGGCATACCAGACAAATCTTCTGGCTGTCAACGCTTCAATTGAAGCGGCTAAGGCGGGCGAACAAGGAAAAGGGTTTACCGTAGTGGCTCAAGAAATAAAGAATCTGGCAGAGCAATCTAAGCAAGCCACCGCCCAGGTGCGAACTATTCTAAAGGATATTCAAAACGCCACCGGCGCCGCGGTGATGACTACGGAACAGGGAAACAAAGCGGTTATTGCGGGCTTGAGGCAATCGGCTGAAGCGGGCCAGTCTATCAAAAAACTAGCCGAAGGCGTGGCCGAGGGAGCGCAGTCGGTCAGGCAGATTTCGGCCTCTAGCCGTGAACAGTTGGTGGGCGTTAATCAGGTTGTGACCGCAATGGAGAACATTAAGCAAGCCAGCCTCCAGAATTTTGATAGCTCAAAGCAGTTGGAATTTGAGGCCCAGAATTTGCAACAGTTGGGACACAGGCTTAAGCAGTTGGTGGATCAGTATAGCGTGTAACGATTTTAGATTTTGGATTTTGGATTGACAATATGAGTTTAAATGAAGAAGAGTTTCTTAAACGACTTCTGGCTACATTTGTAATAGAGGCTGATGAACATCTTAGCGCCATAACGTCCGGCTTAATTGAGCTGGAGAAGTCTCCGCCTGCAGATAAGCAAGCGACAATCATTGAAACTGCTTTTAGAGAAGCTCATAGTATGAAGGGCGCGGCCCGCGCAGTTAACTTGATGGATGTTGAGTCTATGTGCCAGCCGTTTGAAAATATCTTTTCCGCTTTAAAGCGGCAGCAGCTAGACATTTCGCCCGCCTTGATTGATGTTCTGTTTGACGCTTTGGATGTGATTGCAAGCGTTATCCATACCCCCGAAGGCGTGGAACCTGTTCAGATTTCGCAAGTAATTAAAGCGTTAAAGCAAGCAGAAACCGGACAGTTTGAAAGTAAAGAGCCGCCGTCTATGGCTATTGTCGATGACGCCCCTCAGGCGCAGGCGAAGCAAACGTTGTCTCCCCCAGAGCCTCAAAGCGCCGAGTCGACAGAAAAAGAACCAAAACCGGATAGCGGCGTCGAGCCTGTGCCTGAACCCGTTGACTCTGAGATTAAAGCGCCTCAAGAATCCAAGACTCCGCCCAAAAAGATTGAGGCAAAGAAGCAAAAACCTGTAACTGAAATAGAAAAACCCGTTGCTGCGGAGACTATCAGGATATCTACCGCAAAGTTAGACTCGTTGCTCCTTGAGATAGAAGAGATGCTGGCGGCAAAGTTAGTCACTCACCAGCGAGCCATTGAATTGCAAGAAATTGTGGTTATGCTGGATTTATGGCAAAAGGAGTGGCGCAAGATTTTTCCGGAGGTGCGTAAAATTAGGCAGTTAATTGATGAGAATGGAACCGGGACTGGAACAAGTCGAGCCATCGGTAAACTGCTAAACTTTGTTGACCTCAACCGCACCCAGGCAGAGTTAATTGCCGCCAGGCTAAAAAAGACAGCTAAGTCAACTGAACAAGACCGGCGAATGGTTGGCGGAATGGTGGACAACCTTCTTGAAGATATGAAGGGCGCTCTGATGATGCCCTTTTCATCCTTGCTGGAAATTTTCCCTAAAATGGTGCGCGACTTGTCCCGATCTGTGGGTAAGCAAGCGGATTTTGTAAGCGAGGGTGGTGAAACCGAAATTGATCGTCGTATCCTGGAAGAGATGAAAGACCCGTTAATTCACCTGATCCGTAACTGTATTGACCACGGCCTGGAAGAACCATCGGAGCGGGAAAACAGCCGTAAACCGCAACGCGGAACAATAAAAATAGACGTTTTTCAAAAGGTTAGCGGCAAGGTGAGGGTTACTGTTTCTGATGATGGGGCCGGTATTAACATAAATCGGGTAAAAGAAGCTGCAATAAAGCACGGGATAGTTTCTAAAAGCGAGGCGGATGCGCTTGATCCCCAGGAGGCAATGTCGCTAATTTTTCGTTCATCTGTATCCACCAATCCCATTGTCACCGAGATATCTGGCCGCGGGCTTGGTCTGGCTATTGTGCGCGAAAAAGTGGAAAGGCTGTGCGGCGAAATATCAATAACCAGCGTTCCCGGAACCGGGACGTCGTTTCAAATAATTTTACCGGCAACGCTGGCTACCTTCAGAGGGATTTTAATTCAGGTAGCCAATCGCATTGCAGTTGTAAGAACATTAAGCGTAGCCCAGGCGCTTAGAGTTAAACTGGATGAGATTAAAACCGTTGAAAACAAGGAAACCGTTTTAATAAACGGGCAGGTTATACCGATTGTGTGGCTTAGCGATGTCCTGGAACTTCCTAGATCAACCGGTAGCAACGGGAGTAAAAGCGTAATGCCGGTATTGGTTCTGCACTTGTCCGGAGAACAAATGGCTTTTGTGGTGGATAGGATACTGGGCGAGCAAGAAGTGTTGGTTAAAAGCCTGGGCAAACAGCTTATTAGGGTCAGGAATGTGGCCGGAGCTACCATTTTAGGATCGGGACAAGTAGTGCCTATTTTAAATGTTTCAGATTTGCTCAAATCAGCGGTGCGGATTCACCCCGGACAGGCGGCGCGGCCAGTTGTCGATAAAAAATCTTTAACTGAAACTAAATCTGTTTTGGTTGCAGAAGATTCAATTACTTCCAGAATGTTGTTGAAGAATGTTTTGGAGGCGGCAGGGTACAATGTTAAAACGTGTGTTGATGGAATCGACGCCCTCACCGCCTTAAAAACAGAAAAGTATGATTTAATAGTATCTGATATTGAGATGCCCAGAATGAACGGTTTTGAGTTAACCGTCCAGGTTCGGGCCGACCAGAACCTTGCTGATATACCCGTTGTCTTAGTAACCTCGCTTTCCTCTCGTGAAGATCAGGAAAAAGGGATTGATGCGGGCGCCGACGCATATATTGTAAAGAGTAGTTTTGACCAGACCAATTTATTAGAAATCATTGAAGGATTGGTGTGAGAGAGCAATATGGTACAAGCTATATTGTAAAGAGTAGTTTTGACCAGACCAATTTATTTGGAAATCATCGAAGGATTGGTGTGAGAGAACAAATGGTAAACGTTCTAATTGTAGAAGATTCAGCAGTGGCTCGCGAGCATTTAAACTATATACTTTCCTCGACTCCGGATATTCAGGTAGTGGCTATGGCCAAAGACGGCGAGGAAGCCGTTAAACTGGCGCTTCAGGTCAAGCCGGATGTCATTACAATGGATATCCATATGCCCAAAATGGATGGACTTGAAACAACCCGGCATATTATGGCCACGCATCCTGCGCCTATTATTATTGTTAGCTCAAGTTGGAAACCGCATGAGGTAGAACGGGTGTTTCTGGCTATGGAGGCGGGGGCGTTAGCTGTGGTCGAAAAACCAATGGGTATTGGTCATCCACGACACAAAGCTATGGCTGAGGAATTGGCGCAGACGGTCAGGTTGATGTCTGAGGTAAAGGTTATAAAGCGATGGACACGCTCCCGGCAGGCAACAAAGAGTTCCGCAGCTTTACCCCGCGTGGGGCTAAAACCAACCCAATCAGAGATAAAGCTTGTTGCTATTGGATCATCTACCGGGGGACCGTCTGTTTTACAAACCATCTTGTCGGGGCTGCCCCAGGATTTTTCGATTCCTATACTTATTGTGCAACATATTGCCGCCGGGTTTCTTAACGGTCTGGTAGAATGGCTTGGTCAACGCACCTGTCATTCCATTAGCGTTGCTACCCACGGGGAGAAAATTAAACCGGGACACGTTTATTTTGCTCCCGACGATTGGCATATGGGTATAGGCCGGTATGGTCAAATAACCCTCAGCCAATCTAAACCAGAGGATAATCTCCGTCCGGCGGTATCTTACCTGTTGCGGTCTGTTGCCGAATCTTTTGGCCCGCAGGCGGCTGGCGTGTTGCTGACCGGAATGGGGCAAGATGGCGCGCGAGACTTGAAATTGATGAGGGACAAAGGAGCAATAACTATTGCTCAAAATGAAGAGAGTTCTGTTATCTTTGGTATGCCGGGGGAAGCGGTAAAACTTGGCGCCGCGGCGCATGTTCTTTCTCCTGATGAGATTGTGACCACCTTGATCAGGATTGTGAATAGAAAATGAAAGGAATCAAGTTATGGAGTTAACAAATAATAAAACCTCTGTCGAAATCTTGGTTGTTGAAGACAGCTTAACTCAGGCGATAAAACTACAATACCTTCTTGAAGAAAGCGGCTATCAAGTGTCGGTTGCTTACAACGGGGTGGAAGCCCTGGATGCCATAAAACAGCACAGACCAACCTTGATAATAAGTGACATTGTTATGCCCGAAATGGATGGTTATACCCTCTGCCGGCACATCAGAGCAGACGACCAAATCAAAGATATCCCAATTATTCTTTTAACCGCCCTTTCCGATCTTCAAGATGTGGCCAAGGCTCTGGCCAGCGGAGCCGACAACTTTGTTACCAAGCCCTACAAGCCCGACTTTTTGCTGTCGCGTATTCAGCACATCCTGGTAAACCTGGAAATCCGGCAGAATCGCGCCTCTGAGGGAGGCATTGATATTTTCTTTGCCAATCAAAAATTTTTCTTTGCCTCAGAACCAACTCAAATTATTGACTTGCTCTTGTCGACTTTTGAAAACGCCGTCCAAAAAAATCTTGAACTTCAAGAGGCCAACCAGCAACTACTGGATATGCAACGAGAATTGAAGCAGAAAAATCTGGAACTGGAACAGCTAAATGAGCAAAAGGACGAATTTTTGGGCATAGCCGCCCACGATATGCGCAATCCGCTCAGTAATATGAAATTGGTTGGCGAACTCTTGCTTGAAAACGCCGCCGGCAAGCTCGACGAGGATGAAGTGGGACTCCTTAAAATTGGCAAAGCGGCCAGCGACTTTATGCTTGAACTGGTTAATGACTTGCTGGACATCACCAAAATTGAGTCGGGTAAACTCAATCTTAAACTAAAGCCTACGGACCTGGGGGCATTGGTAGAAAGTAAAGTCGCTTTCAACAGAACGCTGGCTGAGAAAAAACAAATTAAGTTACTCCTTCACCATGATGACGCCGACTTAATGATGTTGTTAGACGCCTTTAAATTAGAACAGGTCTTAAACAACCTTCTTAGCAATGCCATTAAATTTTCTTATCCTGACAGTAAAATCGAAATTCGCGTAGCCAGAAGGGACAATGAAGCCATTATATCGGTTAAAGACGAAGGGCAGGGAATACCGGCCGATGAGCTTGACAAGTTATTTAAACCATTTGAAAAGACCAGCGTCAAAAGCACCGCCGGCGAACGCAGCACCGGCCTGGGCCTGGCTATTGTCAGAAAGATTATTGTGGGACACCAGGGCAGTATTTGGGTAGAAAGCGAAGTGGGCAAAGGGTCGACATTTTACGTATCGTTGCCCATTATCACTGAAGAAGACGCAAAGTAAAAATTTGGCATAGTTCAAGTTAGATTGACGCCTCTAAGCCCGTAATTCGTAATGCGTAACGCGGCAAGCCGCAAATGAACAATGGACAATGAACAATGAGCAAAGATTCTCGCGGGCAGCGCAAATTTCATTTAGCCGCAACCAAAATATTAAAACACAAAGTACACAGAGAATTCACAAAGAACACAAAGAAAAACTCTGTGAACTTTGTGTCTACTTCGCGTTCTTTGTGTTAAAAATTTACGCAGATGACGTAAGTTTGCGGCAGTAAGTATTACGCAAACAGTCGGGTAAGAACTTTACTGGTGGACGCATCACGTATCACCTCACCGTTTCTATTTCCTCTCCCTATGTTGTATAATCCCTCAATCTAAAATCCAAAATCCAAAATCCAAAATCAAATGAATCAATCACACATTAGAAATTTTTGTATTATCGCCCATATAGACCACGGCAAAAGCACCCTGGCCGACCGCTTGCTGCAAAGCACCGGCACTATCTCAGACCGTGATATGCAGGAACAGGTTCTTGATGGTATGGAACTGGAGCGCGAGAAAGGCGTGACCATTAAAGCCTCGGCGGTGCGGATGAGCCACACCGCTAAAGATGGTCAAATCTACCAGCTTAACCTGATCGACACGCCCGGCCACGTTGACTTTACTTACGAGGTTAGCCGCGCTCTGGCCGCTTGCGAGGGGGCCATTTTGGTGGTCGATGCCACGCAGGGGGTTGAAGCCCAAACGCTGGCTAATCTTTATCTGGCCCTGGATTATGATCTGGAGATTATTCCTGTGGTCAACAAGATAGATTTGGCATCAGCGCGGCCCGATGAAATAGCGCAGGAAGTTGAGGACCTGGTTGGCATCGATGCGCTGGACGTATTGCCGGTCAGCGCCAAAACCGGGGTCGGCGTTGATGCGCTTCTGGAAAAACTGGTCGAGCGAGTACCCCCTCCCTCCGGCAATCCCGACGCGCCGCTGCGGTCGCTTATTTTTGACAGCCATTACGACGCCTACAAAGGGGTAATCGCCTATATTCGCGTAGTGGACGGAGCTATAAAAAAGCGGCAACCCTTGTATCTTATGGCGACCGGGCGAATCGTTGAGCCGTTGGAGATAGGTATTTTTGGCCCTGGCTTAAAACCGATTGACCATCTCAACGCGGGCGAAGTGGGGTACGTGGCTACGGGATTAAAGACAATCCAAGACGTGCAGGTCGGCGATACCATTGTGCTGAAATCTGCCGTGGATGAGGCGGGAGAGGTCGAACCGCTACCGGGCTACAAGCCGGTAAAGCCGATGGTCTTTGCCGGGTTTTACCCTACCGAGGCCGAAGATTACAACCTGCTCAAAGATGCGCTGGAAAAGCTGCAACTCAACGACGCCTCGCTGGTTTATCAGCCGGAGTCGAGCCAGGCGTTGGGCTTTGGCTTTCGGGT
>JAJRVO010000450.1 GCA_024277275.1 Chloroflexota bacterium | reverse complement strand
GTGTTTCTTAAAGACCGCAGAGGTTTTTTGCGAGATATTTTCAAGCGAATTTGCCTCGATTATGACCCTAACTTGCAGTTAAAATGGGCTTAAGAAACCTCTGCGGTCTGGCCCACACGATTTAAGAAACACGCTCTAAGAATTTTAGTAACTGTAATTGGTCTCATATTAACGTAAAAGAGGGGTAAAATCAAGGTGAAAAAGCAAGCTCGAAAAAATATTTCCAGCGGTACGCCGTGGGAGCCGATTGTCGGTTACTCGCGGGCGGTGCGGGTGGGAAATGTGGTGCATGTGTCTGGCACAACGGCCACCGGCAAAGCGAGTCAAATTGTGGGGCTGGGCGACGCTTACGCCCAAACGATTCAGACGCTCAAAAACATTGAGGCGGCGTTACAGGCCGCCGGAGCCGGTCTGGGGGATGTGGTCCGCACGCGGATGTACGTCACCAATATTGACGATTGGGAAGAGGTTGGCCGGGCGCACGGGGAGTTTTTTGCCGACATCCGTCCGGCAACCAGTATGGTCGAGGTCAGCCGGTTGATTGCGCCGGAGATGCTGGTGGAAATTGAGGCGGAAGCGGTTGTGAATTATGAATTATGAACGATGAATGATGAATTTCCTCGTTCCCAAACTCCAGTTTGGGAACGAGGAAAAAGCGCTCACTCATTTTTGAGCCACGGGTCCAGCGCGTCGCGCAGGCCGTCGCCAACGAGGTAGATGGAGAGGGTGGTGAGAAAGATGAAGATACCGGGGGTTAGCACCAGCCAGGGGGCGCTGGTAAAACTGCCCAACGAGCCTTGCATCATGTTGCCCCAACTGGCGTTGGGCGGTCCAATACCGACGCCCAGATAACTTAAACCGGCCTCGGCGATGATGGCTCCGGCAATGTCAAAGATGGCGATGACAATGATGATAGAGGAGACGTTGGGCAGCATATGCCGGAACATAATGCGCCAGATTGACGCGCCCACGGCCCGACTGGCCAGAATGTACTCTCGCTCGCGGATGGAGAAAAGCTGGCCCCGCAACAGGCGCGATATGCCCGTCCAGCCAAAGATACCGAGCATAAAAGAAAGTCCAAACGGCGTGCGGAAAAAGGGAAAGACCGCGGCCAGGATAATCAAAAAGAAAAGGAGGGGAATACTGCCCAAAAGCATAATAACGGCATTGATGACGTGGTCGATCATGGTGGCCGCGTAGTAGCCGCTAAGCAGCCCCATCACCACCCCCAGAGACATAGCGATGGCGGCCACAAATGCGCCAATACGCAGAGAGATACGCCCGCCGTAGATGCCCCGGGTTAAAACGTCGCGCCCGGCGTTGTCGGTACCCAGCCAGTGACAGTTGCCCGGCCCCCCCCCCCAACATGCACGGAGACCGGCTGCAGAGTCGGCAAAGATTTCCGGCCAAAGCGACCAGGCGCAGCCGCTGTCGCCCTGACAGGTGCGGGTGAAGTTTTCAAACTTGGGCCAGGATTCTTCGGCCCAGGTGGGGGGATCGTTGCGCATGCGCAGGTTGGTATCGGTGGGGTCAAAGCCCAAAACGTTGTCGGCAATCCAGGGAGCGGCCAGGGTGATGGCAACCATAAACAGGCCCAGGGCCAAGGCGGCCATTGTAATTTTGTCGCGCAGCAGCTTGGCTCTGACAGCGCCCCAATAGGTTAGCTCTTTGATTTCTTTGCCGGGGTCTTGGCTTAATTGTTGGGGTAGGGCTAATGTGCGTTCGGTCATTTTGTTGCTTGCTACCTGTTACTTCGCCGTATCATACTTGACTCTGGGATCGATAAAGCCATAAAGAATATCAACCATCAACAGGCCCAGAATGCCGAGAAAACCGCCGATGACAAAGAGGGCCATCATCACCGGAAAATCACGGGCGTTGACGGATGTGATAAACAACCGGCCCATTCCCGGCCAGGAGAAGACGGTTTCAAACAAAACCGAGCCGGAGAGGGCCAGCAGAAAGATGCCGCTTAAGCCGGTCACAAAAGGCATAATGGCGTTACGCAGCACGTGTCGCCATACAACCGTCCGTTCTGCTAAACCTTTGGCCCGGGCGGTTCTCACGTAATCCTGATTCAGCACCTCCAGCATCTCAAAACGCAAAATGCGAGAGAAGCCAATCCAGCCGCCAATAGCGCCGACAGTGGCCGGTAAAATCAGGTGATGCAGCCGGTCAAGCAGAGAGCCGTCGCCGATGGTTTGCATGCCGCTGAGAGGAACCAGGCCCAAAAAACCACCCAACACAATAAGCAGCAACAGCCCCAGCCACCAGTGCGGAACCGTATTAACCAGCACAGTAGAGACGCGAACGATGTGATCCGGCAATCTGCCCCGGTTGAGCGCGGCATAAATACCCAACGGCACGCCGCCCAAAACGCTGATAATGAGGCTGGCAAAGGCCAGGGTAAAGGTAGCCGGCATGCGTTCAACAATCACGTCAATCACCGACTCCCCTTTAAAGAAAAAGGAACGGCCAAAATCCAGGCGAATAATGCCTCGCCCGCACTTGTTCGGGTTGCTTATGCAGCGGCCACTGCGCCAGGTTGGGTTGTTGGGGGTCCAGTCTTCGCCGGTTAGCCAGGTGAAGTACTGCACCGAAATAGAGCGATCCAGGCCGTATGAGCGGGTCAGGCGGTTAATATCGGCGGCGGTGGCGGTGGGGTCGTCGTCAAGAAACTGAATAGGACCGCCTGGGGCCATTTGATAAATGGTAAAGGCTATCAGGGTTCCCAACCATAGTAGAAAAAAGTTTTGAATGGCGCGATGAACAATGTATCGGGTCATAATGATTCACTATGACCTCGCTCCCAAACCGGAGTTTGGAAGCGAGGTAAAAACCGGAGTTTGGGAGCGAGGTAAACAACTTCTTACACTTAGTCTGTTTTTTCTTTCTCAATATACCAATCTTCTTGATTCCAGCCGATGCCCAGAGCAGTAGGCTCAATGCCCATAATGCGGTTATTTTGGCCGCTCCGAGACTTTCGATAGAACAGGAAGATGTAGGGCGCTTCTTCGGCGATGATGCTTTGGATTTCCTGGTATTTTTCCCGGCGGAAATCAGTATCATAGGTTCTGCCCGCTTCCTCAAAGATGGCTTCAACATCTTTGTTAACGTAAGCGACTGAGTTCAAGTCGGGGATGCTTTCCTCGGACCAAATGGTGAACATAATGTGAGGATCAATGGTGGAGCGCCAGCCGCCCAGGTACATGTCCCAATCAGGGTCGTCTGTACTGGTAGCTTCCAGAAAACTAGCCCACTCCAGGGCTTGCACTTCTACCGCAATTCCCACATCGGCCAGGTAATCCTGAACGCTGACGGCAATCAACTCAAGCGTTTGACTGGTGTTAGGACCGTAGAGCAACTTGAGGGTGAGTTGTTCGCCATTTTCATCCAGCATTTGCCCATCCTGAAACGTGTAACCGGCTTTGGCAAATGCTTCAATAGCCTGATCCGGATCATACTCATAACAGGGGACGTCGGGGTTATAAGCCCAGGAGGTTTCAGGATAAATGGAGCAAATTCGTTTGGCCTGGCCCAGCATCACCTCGTCGGTGAGCAATTGTTTGTCGATGGCGTAACTAAGACCATGACGGACGTTGATATCGTGGGTGGGAAAGCCTTCGCGCATATTCAGACCCACGTAGTGCCAGATAGAGGCCGCCGGCCACCACTCGTAAACGGTGATGTTTTCAAGCCGGCGCGCTTCCTCAAGGTTTTCAGGGGTGATAGGCCCTGTGTCGCTTTCGCCACTCTTCATCTTTTGGTAGGCAATGTCTTGATCGGGCACAATTTCAATGGTCCAGCGGTCAATGTTGGGCCGTCCCTTGTACCACCAATTTTCATTGGCCTCAAAGATAGCAAACTGATCTCGTTTCCACTCAGCCAACTTATAAGGGCCGGAGACAACGCTGGGGCTATTGATTTCGGGATTTGTCTCAGGATCGCCCCAATCCAGGTTTTCCCAAATATGTTTGGGGTAGGGCGTCACCATAGCCGAGACCTGGGCCAGAGCGGGCGCGTAAATCTCATCAATTTTTATCTCGATGGTGTAATCATCCAGCGCTTCGTAAGAGGTGACAAAATCAATTTGAGAGAGGCGGGGATATTCATTTTCAGGATTGGAAAATTGATCATAAGTCCACTTGAAGTCCCAGGCGGTAATTGGTTCGCCGTCACTCCACTTCATGTTCTGACGCAGGTAGAATGTAAAGGTCAGGTTGTCCTCCGAAATGCTGTAGCTTTCGGCCATATGAGGAATATAATCCAACGTGTTTTCATCCAGCCGGAGCAACCCGCCAGACCAAACCATCCCCTGGTAGGCGCTGGAACCAGAGTCAATAGTTTGGTAACGGTGAAAACTGACCGCATCAGAAGTATCCACATCGCGGTACTCGCCGCCATAGCGGGACCGAGGCGTGCTGACATCTTCATCGCTGACAACAGTGGTACCTCCACGGGCTACTGTTTGCGCTGCCTCAGATTCCTCTACAACCTCGGTAATAATTTCCTGGTCATCTACAGCGGCCTCTTCAGTTGCTTCTTCTTCAACGGTGGCTTCTTCGGTGGCTTCCTCAGCCTCGGCTACTTCCTCAGCCTCGGCTACTTCTTCAGCCTCGGCTACTTCTTCAGCCTCGGCTGCTTCTTCAGCCTCGGCTGCTTCTTCAGCCGCTTCCTCTTCGGCTGGTTGCGCTTGTTCTTCAGTCGGCTCTGCTTCTGGTTCTTCCTGAACGGCCGGGGCCGGTTCCTGGGTGGCGGCTGCGCCACACGCGGTAATTAGCGCCATAGCCAAAATCAGTAGAGCTGTGATTAGGGGTAAACGTTTCAGGTAGATAATTTTCTTCATCTTTCTCCTCTGCTAAAAAATGCAGTTTATTTTGCAGGTCCTATTGCACTTCTTCGACAATGTACCAATCTGATTGATTCCAACCAATGCCTACTACTCTGGGTTCAATGCCCTGAATCCGTTTGTTTTGGCCGCTGCGGGATTTGCTGTAGAAAAGGAACATATACGGCGAGTCTTCGGCCAAAATTCTTTGGGCTTCTCCGTACTTTTCTTTGCGGATTTCGGTGTCGTAAGTGGCGCCGCCCTCCTCAAAAATCCCTTCAAGCTCTTTGTTGATGTAGTTTGTAAAATTCAGGTCGGGGATATTTTCCTCGGCAAAAAGGGTATACATAATGTGCGGTTCAAGAACGCCGCCCCAGGTGCCGGTCGTCAGGTCCCATTGAGGGTCTTCCGCCCGTTTTGCTTCCAGATAACTGGCCCACTCCAGGGCTTGAATTTCCACCTCGATACCGATATCGCCCAGATAATCTTGCACCGTGACCGCAATCAACTCACGAACCTGGCTGGTGTTAGGGCCATACAGAAATCTTAGGGTAAGCTGCTCGCCATTTTCGTCTACCATTTTTCCATCTTGCAGAGTATAACCCGCTTCGGCCAATAGTTCAATGGCCTTGTCAGGGTCGTACTCATAGCAGGGAACGTCGGGGTTGTAGACCCACAACGTGTCGGGATATACGGAACACATGCGTCTGGCCTGGCCTAACATTACTTCTTCAGTCAGCAATTCTTTATCAATTGCATAGTTAATGGCGTGACGTACCCTGATATCGTTAGTGGGCAGGCCCTCGCGCAAGTTGTAGGCAATGTAGCTCCAGCTTGCCGCCGGCGACCACCATTCGTACACATTGATTAGGTCGATTTGCTTGGCCTCTTCTAACTTTTCTGGAGAAATATAGGCCGTGTCGCTTTCGCCGCTCTTCATTTTTTGAAAAGCAATATCGTTGTCGGGGACAATTTCCTGGGTATAGCCATCAAAGTTGGGCCGTCCGTGATACCAGTAATTTGGGTTGGCTTCAAAGATAATAAATTGGTCTCGTTTCCATTCAACCAACTTGTACGGGCCGGAAACAACGCTGGGACTATTGATTTCGGGATTTGTTTCCGGGTCGCTCCAATCCAGGTTTTCCCAAATGTGTTGGGGCAGGGGGGTAATTATGCCCGACATTTGGCTGAGAGCCGGGGCATAAACCTCGTCGATTTTTATTTCCAGGGTATAATCATCCAGAGCTTCATAAGAAGTAATAAAGTCAAGCTGCACCAGGTAAGGAAATTCGTTTTCAGGTATAATCACCTGGTCGTAGGTCCATTTAAAGTCGTGCGCCGTCAGGGGGGCGCCGTCGCTCCACAGCATGTCTTTACGCAAGAAAAAGGTAAAGGTTAAGCCATCTTCAGAGATGGTATACTTTTCGGCCATATTGGGAATGTACTCAAGCGTTTCCTCATGCAGGCGGAGTAATGCGCTATCAAACACAAGCGCCTGGTAGCCCCAAGAAGCGCTATCGCTAGTGGTGTAGGGGTGAAAACTAACGCCATCAGAAGAGGACACATCTTGATATTCACCGCCATACCGGGCGCGCGGGAGGCTTACGTCGGGTTCGTCCGTAAGCACCGTTATACCCCCTTCAAGCTCGGTGGCTTTTAGGGCCTCAGACTCTTGCGCCTCGGCTAAGTCTGGTTCGTCTTCAACAGCTTCTTCTGTGACTTCGGCTTTGGTCTCTGCCTCTTCTTCTGTGCTTGCCCCCTCGGTGGGGGCCGGCGTGTCTTCTGCTTTTTCCGCTTCAGTCGCCGGTTTTTCAGTAGGGGCTGCTCCGCCACATTGAGCGGCCACCAAAGCCACGGCCACAATCAATGCCGCTAATAACAATAGTCTTGGATAAGCTTTTCTTTTCATTTGGCAGTCTCTTCTCCTTATTAAAGATTAAAAATCAGCTTCCCTCACCGCCGTTGCCGTTACCCTCTTCCTTTTCGCCGTTGCCTGTGC
>JAJRVO010000032.1 GCA_024277275.1 Chloroflexota bacterium | reverse complement strand
TCGAACGTGGTATGCCTCTCTCCAATATTATTTTGGTTGGTCATTGCTGCCTCCTCAGGCGTAGAATTGCAGCAATGTACCAGAGAATTCAGTTATTGTTAAGGTTCGACTACAAGTATTATTTTATCCGGACAGTATTGACTTCAACCCTCACCCCAACCGCAACCCTCACCTCAACCGCAACGTTAACCCCCATTCCCTAAAGATAAAGGTTTAGTGGATCAGGATAGATAGTTAAAAAAATTTGTCAACGAATCAAAAAAGCGAGGTGCGCTTATGAACCAACAATCAACAAAGCCAAACCAACCCAACACAAAACCGAGGCCAAACCAACCCGGCACAAGCCCGAGACAAAAACGAACCACCAGCAATACCGGCATAAAATCTTTTGCATCTACGGATACCGGCCGGCAGCGTAAGCTTAATGAAGACTATTATATGGACCTGACCCGCTGGGAACGTGAGGGCCATCCGCCCTTACCCCAGGCGGCCCAAAAAGGACGCCTCTGGATAGTGACCGACGGCATGGGCGGGCATGCGGGCGGCCAACAAGCCAGCAAGATGGCCGCCGAACATGCGCTGGCTCTCTACTACCAGGATGACAGCCCGGACCCCCGCCAAAGCCTGCCTCACGCCATTCGCCAGGCCAATGCCGCCGTTTACAACTATGCCCAACAGAATCCCGACCTTAAGGGCATGGGGACCACCCTGGTGGCCGCGGCCCTGCAAAATGGATTGCTTCATGTGGCCTGGGTGGGCGACAGCCGGGCCTACCGGCTGCGGCAAGGCCAAATTCAACGTTTAACAGAAGACCACTCCTGGGTTCAACAGGCAATGAAGCAGGGCACCATTACCCCTGAAGAAGCGGCTGCTCACCCCAACCGCAGCATTGTTCTGCGCTCTATTGGGGCCAAGCCGGAAGTCCGGCCGGAGTTGAACACCTACCAGACCCAACCGGGCGATATCTACCTGCTCTGCTCCGACGGCCTGACCGGCGTGGTCAGCGACGAGGAGATCAGGCAAACCCTGCTGGCCGGCCGCAGCCGGCAAGAAGCGGTCCAGAGCCTGATTGAGCAGGCCAACGCCCTCGGCGGCCCCGACAACATCACCGCGGCCGTGGTTACTTTGGGGGCTTATCCAGACAAAGGCGCTGTTGCCAAAAGCAGTGCCCCTATCTTGCTCATTGGTGCAATTGTGGGGTTGTTGCTGGGAGTGATACTTCTGTTCTTGTGGAAGCCGTTTTCTCCGGCGGCGAAATCGGATGTGGCGTACGGCGCTCTTACGCTTGCAACTAACACTACCCCGGATGCAGCCGTAGTGGTAGGAGCAGCAGAAACCGGTGAAGCGCCATCGGCCGGCTCTACAATCGAAATATCAAATCAAACGCCTACTGTAGAGGCGTCGCCCACCTCGTCTTCGACTGTAACATCTCCAACCCCTTCACCCACGACAGTGATTTCGCCGTCCCAAATAACCCCGGCTCCTTCCCCTCCCGGCATTGCTCAATCCGCATCCACTAAGATACCCAAACCGGAACTGATTGCGCCCGCGCCGCAAGAGGAAGAGGACACCACCTACAGCACTGAGACCCCGACCCAATTTGTCTGGAAATGGCCGGGCCAACTGGCCGATAATCAAGGCTTTGAAATATTTGTCTGGTTGGACGGGGCCGCACCACAGGGGACTTATGACGCCAGGGAACTAATGAAAGAACCAACATTTGAAAACAGAGGCAATGGTGAATACGCCTTTAGTCTCAATCTAACAGGATCACCCGGTGTCACCCAAACCAGCCCGGATTACCTGTGGTCGGTGGCGGTGGTGCAGTTGGAGCCATATATGGTGTTGGTCCAGTCAGAGCCGCGGACGATCAATATTGCCTTTCCAGGCGCGCCCGGTGAACCCGGTGGTGGTGGTTCTGGTGGTGGTGATCCGATATCACCTCCCAAGGATTTACCCAAAAAGTAAATTAATGTAGCTAGTTGAATATCCAAATGCAAGGAGGGTTTATGAACAAGTTAGCAAGAATTAAACTATTGAAAACCTTATTCCTATCCGTTGGTCTTGGCTTCTCTCAGTTCTTACTATTATTGTGTTTAATTCAAGGGGTTGTTGTGGCAGCACCGCCTGAAGCGCCACTGTCCCCCCAGGAGTCTATTGGTCCACTGGCCAACTTAACAATTACCGGTACCAAGACCACTACGCCGATTAATACCATCAACGCCGGAGAGGCGCTTACCTATACCATTATCTTTACCACAGATATCCCTGCAGATACTGTGGTTGTGACCGATAGTGTCCCAGGCGTTTTTAAACTTAAAACCGCGACCATTACCGGCACTCCGGTTACTTCTGTAACCGCCGCCACATCAGGCAATGTTATAACCTGGACGGTGAACAATATCGCCATAAATAGCCCCGTAACCCTGACCTTTGCCGTCACGGTATCCACTCCTATTAGTGGGGGGATAGCGATAACTAATACAGCCTGGTTAAGTGGAACGACAGATACAAAGGTCATTGATTCTGCTCCGGTGGCGATTAACAGCGCACCTGTCCTCCAACTGCAAAAAACAGGGCCGGTCAGCGCCACAGTTGGCAGCAGTATCGTTTACACCATCCGTTATTCCAATACTGGCACAATGACCGCCACGGGTATTATTGTGACCGATACTTTGCCGTCAGGGGTAAGAGTGGTATCAAGCAGCGTACAAACCGATTACCAAACCAGCAGTTACGTCAGATGGGACGATCCGGTGACTGAATTGCCACCGGATGGAACACCCCACACTATATTGCTAACCGTAACCACAAATGTAACCGGAACGTTAATTAACACGGCAGAAATCAAGAGCGCTCAAGGGATAGAAGATAGTGATGATCATCAAACTGTTGTCACAACTACCAATACTCCTTCTCAAACAAGCTATTTACCAATAGTTCTCAAGAATTTCCGGTGCGCCCCAGATCAGTATGAACCGAATAATGGTGGTGATCCTTTGGAAAAAGCAAAGGCTTGGCAGTGGAATTTCGGCTCTGGGGCAACTATCACCGGCAACTTTTGTCTTGATGACGATCCATCTGATTATTTTTGGTTGGATTTAAATGCCGGTACTAGATTACAAATCTGGTTATATCCACCCGGTACTGATGACTACGATCTTTATCTTTATAAAGGTAACACTTATCAAACTCGTAGCGCTAATTATGGCTCTACATCAGAGTATATAGATTATACTGCGCCTACTGCTGACACCTATTTCATCCGAGTCTATCCTTTCAACAAAAGCCAAGGGGATAGTTACAGCTTGAAAATCACGTATTAATAGTTGAGATAAATAATTTAGTATGAACCAACTCCCTCTCCACACCCAACTAAAAAACCGATACCAGCTCACCCACCCCCTCAAAGCAGGCGGGATGGGACGGCTTTTCCTGGCCCAGGATATGAAGTATAACCAACCCTGCGTGGTTAAAAACGCCCTGCAAAACAACCCGGCGGCGGCTGACCAATTCCGGCGGGAGGCCTGGTTTTTGACCCGGTTGCGCCATCCGGTCTTGCCCAAGGTGATTGATTTTGTGGAGGAAAACGGGCAGCAGTACCTGGTGATGGAGTACATCCCCGGCTATGATCTGGCCGAGTGGCTGCAAAAATACGGCCCGGCTACGGAACAGCGCGTCCTGCGCTGGATAGACCAGGTGTTGGACGCCCTGGAGTACCTGCACAGTCGCCAACCGCCCGTCCTGCACCGGGATATCAAACCGGCCAACATCAAGCTGGCAGGGCAAAATGACGCCGTCAAGCTGGTTGATTTTGGCATTGCCCGCACCTGGGCCGGCGCCGGCGATTCCACCCGGACTGGGGCCAGGGCTGTCTCTCCGCCCTTTTCGCCCTGGGAACAGTACGGGCTGGGGCAGAACACCGGCCCTCACTCCGATATCTATGCGCTGGGGGTTACGATGTACACCCTGCTCACCAACCGGCTGCCCCCGGAAGCCATCCAGCGCATGGATCGGGACGCCCTGATTCTACCGCGCCGCCTGGCCCCTCATCTGTACCCAAACACCGAGCGCGTTGCGCTGCGAGCAATGGCCCTGCGCCGCGAGGAACGCTGGCCCACGGCTCGCCACATGCGCCAGGCCCTGCGGCAATCAACCACGCCTTCTCCGGCCCTGCGCCGGGATGACAGAGCCGTTGTTGCCAAAAGCAATACCCCTATCTTACTCATCGGTGCAGTTGTCGGGTTGTTGCTGGGAGTGGCGATTCTGTTCTTGTGGAAGTCGTTTTCCCCGGCGCAGTCTAATGTGGCGACCGGTGTTCCCACGCTCGCAACTGGCGACGTTTCGGATGCAGCCGTAGTGGTAGGAGCAGCAGAAACCGGTGAAGCGCCATCGGCCGGCTCTACAATCGAAATATCAAATCAAACGCCTACCGTAGAGGCGTCGCCCACCTTATTGCCGACCCCTTCGCCCGCAGCGGCGACTTCAACGCCCTCTGGTAGCGCTGTTCAACCTACACCCGGTGAGATACCCAAACCGGAACTGATTGCGCCCGCGCCGCAAGAGGAAGAGGACACCACCTACAGCACTGAGAGCGTGTTTCTTAAAGACCGCAGAGGTTTTTTGCGAGATATTTTCAAGCGAATTTGCCTCGATTATGACCCTGACTTACAGTTAAAATGGGCTTTAGAAACCTCTGCGGTCTGGCCCACACGATTTAAGAAACACG
>JAJRVO010000449.1 GCA_024277275.1 Chloroflexota bacterium | reverse complement strand
GCAATGCCTGTAAAACGTAATGCGTAATAATTTCCCAACAAACTGCCCTTTTACGCATTACGGGTTTTCTCTGCCCACGCTGTCCGATGAAAGTGTCAACTTGTTTGCTTGTGTTTCTGAACCATGCCCAAAATTGTAACGCGAGGCGATGGAAATGGCAAGCAGAATGATGTTTTCGGGTAAAACCAGTCTTGACAGATGCCACTACCTATGCTAATATAAGCCGGAACTTCGCAAAGCATACAAAAAGGTTATTCATTCAAATGTTTAAATCGCTTGTGGCCGTAGTCGTAGTCGTACTTAGCGTCCTCCTTAGCAATAAGGGGGCGTTTGATGTTGGACGTGCTACGTAAACCACAAGCACGCCTTCAATGTTAGCAAACGCCTCCCAAGTTGGGAGGCGTTTTTAGTATAAGTAGATTTTATTTTATAAGGAGAAGATATTATGGCAGAAATTAAGACCGGCGCTGAAATTGTGTGGGAATGTTTGCTTCGGGAAGGGGTAGAGGTAGTATTTGGTTATCCCGGCGGGGCAATTATGCCTACGCATGATGTGCTGAGTAAACTGGAAGGCAAAGTTCATCACGTCTTGACTCGTCACGAGCAAGGCGCTACCCACGCCGCCGACGGTTATGCCCGCGCCAGCGGAAAAGTTGGCGTGGCGATGGCTACCTCCGGCCCCGGAGCCACCAATATGGTCACCGGCCTGGCCACGGCAATGATGGACTCCTCGCCTATTGTTTGCATTACCGGCCAGGTTTCCACCACCGCTATTGGCGGCGATGCTTTTCAGGAAACGGACGTGACCGGCGTCACCTTACCCGTCACCAAACACAACTATCTGGTTACTGACGTTAATGACCTGGCCCAAACCATCCGCGAGGCATTTTACATTGCCCGCACCGGACGGCCCGGCCCCGTCCTCATCGACTTGCCCAAAGATGTGCAAAACGCCAAAATTGAGTTTGAGTACCCCACCGACCCTATTGATTTACCCGGCTATCATCCCCCGGAAAAAGCCTCCGATGAGCAGGTAGCCGCCGCTCTGGAGCTTATCAACAACGCCGACAAGCCCGTTATCCTGGCCGGGCATGGCGTGCTGATGTCGGGCGCAATGAAAGAGGTGGTTGAGTTGGCCGAAAAAGCGTCAATCCCCATTACCACCACGCTGTTGGGCATTGGCGGCGTACCGGCCAGCCACCCGCTAAATATGGGCATGATGGGTATGCACGGCGAGGCTTGCACCAACCATGCCATTCAAGAAGCGGATTTGCTGATTGCTTGCGGCATGCGTTTTGATGACCGCGTAACCGGCAAGCTGGCAACCTACTCGCCAAACTCCAAAAAGATTCACATTGAGATTGACGCTTCTGAAATCAACAAAAACATACGGGTGGACGTCGGTATTCATGCCGACCTGGGCACAGTGCTTAGACAAATCAACCCCGGCGTAAAAAAGCAAGACCACTCCGCCTGGCTGGGCAAAATTTCCGACTGGCAAGAAGAGTCAAGCGAACGCGACGTTCTGCTAAATTCTGAAGGTTCATCGCTGCTGGCGGCGCAGGCTATTAAAGGCATTTGGGAAGGCACAGACGGCAAGGCCGTGATTGTATCGGACGTGGGTCAGCACCAAATGCTGGAGGCCCAATATTATGAGCACGAAGACCCTGACACGCTGGTGACTTCCGGGGGGCTGGGGACAATGGGCTTTAGTTTACCCGCCGCCATTGGAGCCAGCTTCCACGTTAAAGACAGAGAAGTCTGGGTCATTGCCGGCGATGGCAGTATTCAAATGACCATCACAGAACTGGCTACCGCCGTCCAGGAAAACGCTAATATTAAAATAGCCATTATCAACAACGGCTACCTGGGTATGGTGCGCCAGTGGCAACAGCTTTTCTTTGACGCCCGCTACGTTGAAACCCCCATCACCAGCCCCGATTACGTTAAGCTGGCCGAAGCCTACGGGCTGCCCGGCTACCGGGTCGACAAACGGGAAGACGTTATCCCCACTATGCGTAAGGCTCAAGAACATCAGGGACCGGTGTTAATTGAGTTTGTGGTAGAGCAGCATGATATGGTTTACCCAATGGTACCCGCCGGGGCCGACCTGGATGCAATGATTCGCCGGCCACATCAAGAATCTGAAAAATTGGAGTTATAGTCAACCTACCCTTCTTGTACCCAAACCAGAGTTTGGGTACAAAGTAAAACCAGGTAAAAACTAAGGAGCCGCCGATGGCGCGGGGGGTGTGAATCTGTACTATGTACAGACGGCGTCCCTCCATTTACCCACGCCACACGCTCCGCATGAAAATTACATTTACAGAGGAGCAAGAAATTATGAAACAAACATTAATTGCTTTAGTAGAAGATAAACCGGGCGTACTCAACAGAATAGCCAGTCTGTTTCGCCGCCGAAACTTTAACATCGAAAGCCTAACCGTTGGGCATAGCGAAACACCCGGCGTTAGCCGCATGACCATTGTCACCGACGAAGAAGAGCTTTTGCGGCGCAACGTCATTCGCTCCAACTTGTACAAGATGGTAAACGTTATCGACGTGCATGACGTTACCGAGACACCCTGCGTAGTGCGCGAAACGGCGCTCATAAAAATCAAGGCCGATGGCGCAATGCGCGGTCAGGTTATGGACGTGGCCGAGATGTATCGCGCCCGTATTGTAGACGTAGCTACCGAGACCCTGATTGTAGAAGTGACCGGCGAATCGGAGAAAATCGAGTCTTGCATCGGGGTGCTGGAGCCATTTGGTATTTTGGAAATTATGCGCACCGGCAAAATTGCAATGACCAGAGGAACAGTTATGCCTCGCAACGGCAGCGCTTAATGTAGTTTGGTTGTTACTATTCGGCTATTCCATTCAAAGTTGTTGAAATGACGGTAATTAGTAATTGGTAATTGGGTCAAATTACTATTTACTAATTACCCGTTAAAAGCCGCAATTCCGTTTCAAGCTGAATAGTTACTTTTGGTTTTCAAAACCATAACGTCCGGTTTCTAATTTCTCATTTCTAATCTCTTCGACTAAAATACGGCAGGAACCGCCGATGGCAGGGGGACCACCGTTCTCTCTCATCGCACGCACGGCACGAAATTGATAGTTTCACTAGGAGAATAAATGCATGAACCTAAATTTTAATACCACTATTTTTGAGAAACAAAAAATCATTTTAGCAGACACAGAAGAGTATATCGTCCAGGGCGGACGGCACCTCTTCCCCCTTCTGCCCAAGGCGTTTGAAGGGATTAAGCAAATTGGCGTTTTATGCTGGGCTTCTCAGGGACCGGCCCAGGCCCAGAATTTACGAGACTCCTTAGAGGGTACCGATATCAAAATAAAAGTCGGTCTCAGAGAAAATTCCGATTCTATTCAGTCGGCGGAAGCGGTTGGTTTTACCCGAGAGAACGGCGCTCTGGGCGAAATGTACCAGGTAATCTCCGAGTCGGATTTGACGCTTGTACTCATCTCTGATGCGGCCCAGGCTGAAAATTACAAGCGGATTTTCAAAGCTCTTCGGCCCGGGTCCACATTGGGATTATCTCACGGATTTTTAGTGGGATATCTAAAGAGCATCGGCGAGTCTTTTCCTGATAATATTAATGTCATCGGGGTGTGCCCCAAAGGTATGGGGCCATCTGTTAGACAACTTTATGAGCAAGGCCGAGAAATCAACGGAGCCGGAATTAATTCCAGTTTTGCCATTCACCAAGATATAGACGGCAAAGCCACAGATTATGCCCTGGCCTGGTCAATAGCGCTTGGGTCGCCCTTTACCTTTATGACCACACTTGAGTCAGAATACAAATCTGATATTTTTGGCGAAAGAGCCATTCTGCTAGGGGCTGTTAATGGCGTTGTAGAAAGTCTATACCACTGGTTTGTGCGCCACGGCTACAACAAAGAAGAGGCTTTCGTCAACTAAGTAGAATCAATCACCGGCCCCATTAGCAAAATGATTTCAAAGAATGGGCTTTTATCAGTTTATGAATCTCTAAACGACAAAGATAAAGACACCTTCAGGCTGGCTTATTCGGCTACTTACCATCCCGCCTATGAAATTATGATGGAAATTTATTACGAGGTTGCCTCCGGCAATGAACTCAGCAGCGTCGTTGAGGCCAATAAGCGCTTTAATAAATATCCTATGGGCAAAATTGACGGCACCGAAATGTGGCAAATTGGCGCCGGCGTTCGAGACAACAGAGACCCCAACAAAATCCCCATTCACCCCGTAACAGCGGGCGTTTATATAGCCACTATGATGGCTCAAGTGGATTTACTGAAAGAAATGGGACATCCTTACTCTGAGATTGCCAACGAATCCATCATTGAAGCGGTCGACTCCCTGAATCCCTATATGGATTATAAAGGCGTCGCTTATATGGTTGACAATTGCTCAAGAACAGCCCGGCTTGGCTCCAGAAAATGGGCGCCCCGTTTTGATTACATACTCCGTCAGCAAGCTTTCACCGCTTTGGATGATAAGGACATTCAGGTTGACGAGGAGCAATTTGATAACTTTGTAAATAACGACATTCATCAGGTTCTATCCGTTTGCGCCAAGCTACGACCATCTGTTGATATTTCGGTATTTGGGCAATCGCGCATAGTTTACTAGTGTCGTGTCAAGCGTGTTTTGATAGGTTGTAGCATCGGGCCTTGTGCCCGTTTTATGCTTGAAATAACGCCCACAAGGGGCTATACTACCTATCATTTTAGCCTTGACACGACACTAGCTCACGTTTCAGAGTATTTGCCGGCTAACGTGGAGAAAGGAGTGCGGAATTCATTCCGCATTAAGACGCTTTGCAGAATAAATTTCGCACTCCTAATCTCACCCGTTTCCCAAAAATCCAAAATTTTTACCGGGCGCCAGGTCAATCAAGTTATAGAAGAAAATTTAACAAAAATTTAACTTGATTCTAACAAGCTAGTCGTAAACTCCTATAGAGAAGGTATGTGCAATAAACTATACTACACTTATGTCGATAAAATATACTCGGCACACTCAAAAGGATAAGGTTTATGGCTAACAAAAACAGTATCTCTCAAGTGGGAGAGAAAATCCGGCAAGCCCTGGAAAAGTTGAGGGAAGCTATGGAGGAGTGGTTAAGTAAACAGGGGCTAACACCCCAGCCCGTGCCCATTCCCATCGACCGTCCTCATCGAAAAAGGCGAAAATCCAGATAAAATTCACGCGCAAAGGAGGTGATGGCCTGTGACAGGCAGTACACTTGATGACCTTAGTGACCTTGGTATCGTACAAAAAATCCCAATTAAACAAATAAATTTTCAATCCAAACAAGGTTGATGGTCGGTAGCTGGTAATTAGTAAATGGTAATTGGTAATTGGTAAATGGTAATTGGTAACTACTAATAACCAATTACTAATAACCAATTACTAATAACCAATTACTAATAACCAATTACTAATAACCAATTACTAATAACCAATTACCTGTGACCAAACAATTAATTATCAGCCACAGGCCATCAACCGCCCAACAAGGAGAAAATAATGAGTACCAGCAGCGATGTTGATGTACCTGTAGATGTTGATGCGCCGGAAAAAGAAACCCTGTTCGTTTTTGACACCACTCTGCGCGATGGCGAACAATCCCCAGGCGCTACGCTAAACATTGAAGAAAAACTGGAAATTGCCCGCCAGCTTTCCCGCCTGGGCGTAGACATTTGCGAAGCGGGTTTCCCCATCGCCTCCCCCGGCGATTTTGAAGCGGTTCGGCGCATTGCCGAAGAAGTCGGCCCCCTGACTGAAGGGCGCAAAACCGGCCAGCCGATGGTCATCGCCGGTCTGGCCCGGGCCAACCAGGAAGACATAGACCGGGCCTACGACGCGGTCAAGGTTGCTCCCCGCCACCGAATCCACACCTTTCTGGCTACCAGCGATATCCACTTAAAACACAAGCTAAAAATTGACCGGGAAGAGTGTGTCGACCAGGCTATTAAAGCCATCAGCTATGCCAGAAGCAAATGCGACGACGTTGAATTTTCGCCGGAGGATGCCGGTCGCAGCGACCCGGAATTCCTGACCGTGGTTCTGGGCGAGGCTATCAAGGCCGGGGCCACCACCCTCAACATCCCCGATACCGTTGGCTACACCACCCCGGAAGAGTTTGGCTGGCTCATCAACTACCTCATCGAGAACACTCCCGGCGCAGACAAAGTCATCTGGTCGACCCACTGCCACAACGATTTGGGCCTGGCCACGGCCAATACCCTGGCCGGCGTTCACAATGGAGCGCGACAGGTGGAAGTCACCCTGAACGGTATTGGCGAACGGGCCGGAAACACCAGCCTGGAAGAAGTGGTGATGGCTGTCCAGACCCGTCCCCAAAACTTCTCGGTTGAGACCAATATCGACACCACGCAGATTACCCGCACCAGCCGTATGGTAAGCGCCTACACCGGCATGCCCATCCAGCCCAACAAAGCCATTGTTGGAGCCAATGCCTTTGCTCACGAGGCCGGCATTCATCAGGATGGGATGCTTAAACATCACACCACCTATGAAATTATGCGGCCTGAAACGGTTGGCCTCGGTTCCAGTTCTCTGGTGTTGGGCAAGCACTCCGGGCGACACGCCTTCCGCACCCGGCTGGAAGACCTGGGCTACGGCAACCTGAGCAAAAAGGAACTCAACCAGGCTTTTGACCGCTTCAAACGCATTGCCGATAAAAAGAAGGTTGTCACCGACGCCGATATTGAAGCCATCATCACCGACGAATTCTACCAGCCCAAAGAAATCTGGAAGTTAAACCACGTCAACGTGATGTGCGGCGACAACGTAAGCGCCACGGCCACGGTTAGCCTGACCGACCCCAATGGGGCCGAATTAGTTGATGCCGCCATTGGCACAGGGCCGGTAGACGCCGTTTACAAAGCCATCAACCGTATTGTGGAGACGCCCAACACCCTGACCGAGTTTGTGGTAAAAGCCGTCACCGAAGGCATTGACGCCATTGGCGAGGTAACCATTCGCATCCAGCCGGAAAACGGTGAAGAGTACGCTACCCACCCGCAAACCGGCGTCCATGTGGCTCGCACCTTTAGCGGCCACGGAGCCAGCACCGACATCATTGTTGCCAGCGCTCGCGCCTACATGAGCGCGTTGAACAAAATGTTGTCCGCACGCGAGGAAGAGTCGGCCACAATTCAGCAGAAAGTGGCGGAACCGTCTTAATCCAGTAAGCGTTCACCCCCCCTCGCCCGATGGTTACGGATATCCATCCGTAACCCAATTTAGGCGGACTTAAGTCCGTGAAATACCCGTTACGGATACATATCCGTAACGATCTACCAGGGGACTGAACGGTTACTTAATCTAAGTAATTGGCAGGTTGGGTTGAGGTACGAAACCCGACAATTTTGGGACGATTGTGTTGGGTTTCATTCTTCAACCCAACCTACCTCTGGAACGTGGTAACGAGGAGGTTGAATTTTTTCGCAAAATCGAGGTGGCGTGGTATAATTACCAAAGTCATTGACCGGCAACAGGCCGGCAGTGAACACAAAACCATTTAAATATCCTCACTTAATAGTGTGAAGTCGCCTGGACCCTACAGGGCCGGGACGACGCTCAAAAGCATTATAGAAGATAGATGTTTGGCATTTCTCATGCTTATGAGCCTCGCGGCTTCCGCTGCGGGGCTTTTTATTTTGCCTCGCTTGCTCAAGAGGATTTAGCGCATCAGGAGGCAAAATATGTCTGACAAAGTTTCAATTCTGGATATTCAGCAAAAGAAACAAAAGAGGCAACCTATCACCATGCTCACGGCCTATGACTACCCCGGCGCAACGCTGGTGGATGAGGCCGGGGTTGATATGATTTTGGTGGGCGACTCGGTGGCGATGACCGTGTTAGGCTATCCCGACACCGTCTCCATTACAATGGACGAGATGCTGCACCACTGCCGGGCCGTAGCGCGGGGGACCAAACGGGCCTTCCTCCTCGGCGATATGCCCTTTATGTCTTACCAGATTGACCGCCGCGAAGCCGTCCGCAACGCGGGCCGATTTATGAAAGAGGGCCGCAT
>JAJRVO010000448.1 GCA_024277275.1 Chloroflexota bacterium | reverse complement strand
TTTATGTCAAACTTATTCGCTAGAGCCTTGACTTTTTTCTGTAAAATGGTATCATGCTTATGCTAGCGTCCTTTTCGTCTAAATGCGACGGAAAGGGGTTTTTAATATGCAACGTGGCAGACTACTGATTATACTTGGCGTTATTTTAGGCTTGGCTACAGTAGGCGCAGTTGCCTTTCTTCTTTTAGGCGGCGGTTTGTTTCCAGGCGAACCTGAACCTGCACCGGCAGTGCCTGTACAGGAACCAGAACCGGGCGGTATTCCCACTACTCAGGTAATTGTAGCTTTACAGCCTATCCCCAGAGGCTCTGAGTTTGTGGCCGGTTCTATTGGTCGTCGGGATTGGCCGGCTAATAATGTTCCGCCGGATATTATTGCCGATGAAGCCGAAACTATTGGCAAGGTAGCCAAAACCGAAATTGTGCAGGGCCAGGTTATTGTGCGCAGCATGCTTGTTGACGTGGGGATAGCGGGTGAAGCCTCTCTAAATATCCCCCCTGGGCGGGTAGCTGTTGCCTATCCAATGAATCGCCAAAAAAGCGTAGCCTATGCTATCCAGCCGGGCGACTCGGTTGATATTTTAATTACGTCCTTCTTTGTTGATGTTGACGAAGAATTTCAGACGCCGCTGCCTAACAAAACGCGTTTCTTCTTCCCACAATTTGATCAGGAAACCGGCGTCCAAACGGGCGTCCAACTCAGCGATCCAATAGACGAAGGGCGTTTTGAGCTTGGCGCAGGAGATATTGCCTCCATTGTAGTTTCCAAAGGGTCCCAAATCCCCCGGCGTGTGGCTCAATTAACGGTCCAATCGGCTAAAATTTTACGTGTTGGCCCCTGGCTAGAAGAACCCCCACCTGCGCCAACGGAAGAGGGGCAACCACCGCCTCCGCCGCCTCCGCCGGATGTTGTAACTTTAGCGGTTACACCACAAGATGCGCTGGTATTACTTTGGCTTCGCCAAAGCGGTATTTACAGTGAAATGGCGTTACGGGCTGCCGGTGAAGATGAGGCTGAGCATCTAACTGAAGCGGTAACTTTACAGTATATGCTTACCCGTTTTAATATTGCTGTGCCACCCAAAATTGAATTTATAATGGCTACTTCAATATCAGATTTGGGAGACCAGTCAATTCAAATAGTTCAAGAGGTTGGAGAAGACCTGGGCGAATAGCCAATCCTCATTGAGCAAAGGATTAATTACTTACCCATTTGATGACTATATGTAGTTCCAGACATTTTCATAAGACAAACCTCCTACTAAATGTGTCGAATCTTTGAACGCAGATGAACGCTGATTTTTACAAGTCCGCGTTTCTCTGCGTTTATCCGCATTTTATTTGACAGTTTAGTTGAGGGACCAGGGATTACTTCAATAACCTTTTTTAGATTTACTCAATTGAATAAAAACTATGTTAGGATAATAACATATGTCAGGATCAGTTGCATCGCTACCGGATGAATCCACAGAACAAAAAATTCGGCTTTTATTGGTCGATGATATTCCCGAAACCCGGGAAAACTTGCGCAAGCTTCTCTTTTTTGAATCTGATATAGAGGTTATTGGGGCTGCTACCAACGGTGAAGAAGGCGTCCAGATGGCTGTAGAAATGCAGCCGGATATTGTTTTAATGGATATTAACATGCCCGGTATGGATGGGATTACTGCCAGCGAGAACATCACTCAGCAAGTTCCATTTACACAGATTATTATGATGTCTGTGCAAGGAGAGGCTGATTACCTGCGTCGCTCAATGTTAGCCGGAGCCAGAGAATTTTTAATTAAACCCTTTTCCAGCGATGAACTTGTTAGTAGTATCCGGCGTGTTTATCAGTTAGGGGCCAGCCGGCGACAAGCTATGCCTGCAATGTCTCAAACCGTTGCCGGCGCTGTGCCGGTAGTAGAAGCTCGAGTTCAGACTGCCGGAAATGTAGTTAGTGTATTTAGCTCCAAAGGAGGCGTTGGTTGCAGCACTATTGTGGTTAACCTGGCTATAGCCTTACAACAAAATGCTGCCGTTAAAGTTGCTGTAGTAGATACCAGTTTACAATTTGGCGATATAGGCGTTCTCTTAAATCTATATGCCAGAACAACCATTGCCGACCTGGCAACTCACGCTGACGAACTGGATGATGAGCTGATTACCGACGTCTTTATTCCTCATAGTTCTGGTGTTAAGGCGCTTTTGGCTCCACCAAGACCAGAAGTAGCCGATACCGTAACCCCGTCTCTGATTGCTGACATTTTAGAACGATTACAGACAATGTTTGATATTATTATTGTTGATACCGGCAGTGTAATTGATGATGTGGTCTTGAATGTTCTTGATGTATCTGATAAAATAATAGTAGTAACTACGCCGGAAATTCCGGCCATTAAAGATGCTAAACTCTTTTTTGAGGTTACAGAAGCGCTTGAATACGAGCGTGAGCGGATTATGTTTGTGCTTAACAAGGCAGATAAGCGTATAAATATTCGTGCTGAAGATATTGAAGCCAATATCAAATATCCTATTGAAGCCCAATTGCCGCTTGATGAACGTTCTGTTACTACTGCCGTAAACCAGGGTGTGCCGTATGTTTTAGGCGATAAAAGTAGCCTGCTAACCCAGGCCACAATTCAACTTGCTACGCACCTGGCACAATCATTACAAAGCGATAGCGAATGAGCGCCTTAGTCCAACTTCTAAATAGATAGGTAAATAAGCACAGTTAAGTTATAGTCTCTTGTTAAAAAGAGCGCCTGTAGCAAAGCTAAAAAACACCTCACCTTAAGTTAGCGCTTAAAGATATTACCCCATCGCTCGTATAAATAAATAATTCTTGATCAGGACATTGATAATTTAAAGACAAAATTCAGTCAGGGGGTTAGTAGCTATGTCTTTACTAAAGCGCATCGAAAAAGGAGGTCAGGGGGGCGCTGGCGACGGACAAGGGTCCTCTCCTACTCCCATAAGACCCAAATCTCCACAAAAGCAAATGCGTCGAGCGGCGCCTTCTACATCTCAAAAAGATGCCTTTAAAGATTTAAAGGAACGTATTCAAGACAAGCTTGTGGCTGAACTAGACCCGGCAATGGATGTTTCTCGTACAGATGAGGTACGACGCACCATCCAGGATATGTACGACCAAATCCTGACTCAAGAAAACATTATCCTCAGCCGGTCAGAGCGAGAGCGTCTGTTTGAAGGAATTGTGGCCGAGATTTTGGGCTTTGGCCCCATAGAGGTCTTGCTGGCAGACGAGGCTGTTAGTGAAATTATGGTCAACGGCCCGGACAAGGTATTTGTTGAGCGTAAAGGAAAATTATCCCTTACCAACATTAGCTTTGAAAACAACGAACACGTAATGAAGGTCATTGACCGGATTGTGTCCCCGTTAGGGCGTCGGATTGACGAGAGTTCACCTTATGTTGACGCCCGTTTGCCGGATGGCTCCCGGGTTAATGCCATTGTTCCGCCTTTGGCGCTCAATGGCCCTACGTTGACCATTCGTAAATTTGAGAAAGACCCATTGACCATTGATGACCTGGTCAGATTTGGTTCTATGTCGGCTGAAACGGCCGAATTTCTGAAGGCTTGCGTTATCGCCAGGTTAAATATAGTTGTGTCTGGCGGCACAGGCTCTGGCAAAACCACCTTACTCAATGTGTTATCCTCTTTTATACCAGCCGATGAACGCATCATTACAGTTGAAAACGCGGCTGAATTACAGTTGCACCAGGAACACGTTGTTACTTTGGAATCTCGCCCCCCTAATATTGAGGGCAAAGGCGAGGTCACCATTCAAGACCTGGTTATTAATACACTGCGTATGCGTCCCGACCGAGTTGTGGTTGGCGAGTGTCGCGGAGGCGAGACGCTGGACATGTTACAAGCTATGAATACCGGCCACGATGGCAGCTTAACAACCGCTCACGCTAACAGCCCCCGCGATATGCTATCGCGTTTGGAAACCATGTGCTTGATGGCGGGGATGGATTTACCGGTCAGGGCCATTCGTGAGCAAATTGCATCGGCTGTAGATATGATCATTCAGCAAACACGCATGAGAGATGGTAGCCGTAGGGTGGTAAATGTGACCGAAATACAGGGTATGGAAGGCGATGTGGTTGTTATGTCTGATATTTTTGCCTTTGAACAGCAAGGCATAGAAAACGGCAAAATTATTGGCCGCTTAAAACCTACGGGCCTTCGTCCAAAATTTTATGACCGAATTGAACAAGCCGGTATTAACTTACCGCCCAATATCTTTGGAGCAAGCACCAGGTACTAGTACAGCTTGGCGGAAGTCTTTCGGTAGTTACAAGCAGCGCGTTGCTTAGTTTATGGAGTGAAAAAGTGCACTTTTTCACTCCATAAACTACCGAAGGATTTACGCCGCCGTGTACTAGGGACGTAAAATATGAGGTGTCTCAAATGTAACGCGATGACCGGTAATCAGTCATCGGTAATCGGCCATCAGTATTTTAATTCTGTGCCAGTTTGTCGACTACTGATAACTGACCACAGATTGCTGGCGTTGGTGGAGGGTTAGTTATGATATACGTTGTAGTTATACTGGTACTTTTGACGGTTGGGGTATTGGCTACCGGAGTTTTTTTCTCCAGGCGGGGTGATACCGCTACCAAAGAGCGATTGGACCAATTTGTTGGCGGCGCCGACGAAAAAGGAGAGGACAGTAGTGAAACAACAAGTGAACAAGGTCCCTCTGCGCTAACTCAAAACCTGGAAAAGGTGATAGAAGAACGGGGATTGGGAGGAAACCTGGCTACAGAATTAGCCAGGGCCGATCTAAAAATAACGGTTGCTGAATTTTGGGCATTAACCATTATTTCTATGATTGGTGTAGCCGCTTTAGCTTTTCTTATCTATTGGAGTGTGCTCTTTTTACTGGGCGGCCTGGTTTTGGGTTTCTTTTTACCTAAAATGTTTATTAAAATGCGCCAAAAGAAACGATTGAATACGTTTAATGACCAGTTAGGTGATGGCATTACCCTAATGGCCAATGGATTACGGGCCGGCTATTCGTTGTTACAGGCTATGGAAGCCGTAGGCAAAGAGATGCCTGTGCCAATATCAACGGAATATCGTCGTGTTGTGCGTGAGATTGGCTTTGGGGTTAATAATGACAAAGCTTTTAATAATCTATTGCGCCGCGTACCCAGCGCCGACTTGGATTTAATGGTTACCGCAATTAATGTTCAACAAGAGGTTGGGGGTAACCTGGCGGAAATATTGGAGGTTATAGGGTTTGTTATTAGAGAACGGGTTCGTATTAAAGGTGAAATCCAGGTTTTGACAGCGCAAGGCCAATTATCTGGATACGTTATATCTGGTCTGCCTATTGTATTAGGATTACTTCTATATGCTATGAATCAGGAATATATTGGGCGAATGATTTTTACATGTGAAAGCAGAGGGTTAAAGGAGGATGTTCCATGCTCCCAGCCTTGTGGGTGGATTATGATAGGCGTAGCTCTTTTGGGAATTGCATCCGGCTTTTTTGCCATTCAGAAAATTATTGATATTGAAGTCTGAATGTTTTGCCTGGTTGATTTAGTGGAGGATATACAGTGGCAATAGTATGGGTTGTAATTGGTGGTATTGTTGTAGTAGGCGGTATCGTAGGCACAATTGTTTTGGTTAGATATGGCATGGGGGCGGCCGGCGGCGCCACTAGCGATGTTCAAAATCGCTTGGAAGAGTACGCCAGCAGATCCGGCGCTCCACTTACCCTGGAAGAAATTGAGCTTGCGCAACCCTTTAGCGAGCGTATTCTTCGTCCTATACTGGTTAATCTCTCCAAAGGTTTTAGCAAACTCTCACCCCAAAAATCAAGGCAAGCCGCCGAGCTTCAATTACAATTAGCCGGTAAACCTTACGATTGGGGACCTACAGAGTTTTTTGGTTTACGGGTTTTTGTGGCGATTCTTCTTGGGGTTTTAATATTTTTGGTTGCATCAATATCTCAGGGTTTAATGATTGCTCTGGCGGCCGGCCTACCGGCCGCCTTAACAGGGTATATGGTGCCTCTGTTTTGGCTGCGCTCAAAAACCAAAAAACGCCAGGATGAAATTATAAAAACTTTACCTGACGCCTTAGACTTGCTAACTATTATTGTTGAGGCCGGTATGGGTTTTGACGGCGCTATGGCAAAAGTGGCCGATAAGTGGGACAATGAAATTAGTAAAGGCTTTAGCAAAGTTGTGCAAGAGATGCGCTTAGGGGTGGTACGCCGTGAAGCTCTGAAAAATATGGAAAAATCTATGGGCGTGCCTGATGTAACAACTTTTATAGCGGCTATTATTCAAGCAGAACAGTTAGGTGTTAGTATAGCTAAAATTCTCAGGGTGCAATCTGAGCAAATGCGTGTTAAACGCAGGCAACGCGCCGAAGCAATGGCTAACAAGGCGCCCATTAAAATGTTGTTTCCAATGGTGTTTCTGATTTTTCCGTCTCTATTTATTATTTTGTTAGGCCCTGCAGTTTTGGTTATTATGGAGACGCCCGGGTTTGTTGAATAATCAGGTATGACTCCTATGCAAGTTTTTAATCAAACCCGTAATGTTTTACTCATTGCTCAAGGTCGTTTGGCAAATACATTCTGGACAAGGTTAAGAGGTCTTCTGGGGGCAGCCCCTCTACAAAAAGGTGAAGGACTAATACTGGCAGGCGAGAAAAGTATTCATACCTTATTTATGGGTTTTGCCATAGATGTGGTATATCTTGATAAGAATTATAAAATTATTCGCATTGATCCCAATATGGTTCCTTATCGGTTAGGCCCATTTATTACTCAATCTGCTTATGTGCTGGAAATGCCGGTTGGAACCATTGCTTATACAGCTAGCCAGGTGGGCGATCAACTTAAGTTTGAATATTAGGCTGATTATCTCCTGCCGGTTATACTCA
>JAJRVO010000447.1 GCA_024277275.1 Chloroflexota bacterium | reverse complement strand
CAGGCTGGGCTTAGTTGGCGGGGAATTGTGGTGCAGTTATCCAGCGGGGCTTTTTTGTCAACAATGATGGCCTTTTTGGCAGAGATTGTAATCGGTTTTATCTTGCTGGTTATGGTTCTTGTCATTACCGCCCTCACACCTAACGGCAGAATTCTCATTAAGGAGCTGTCAACTAACCTGCAAGACCCGTTTTGGCTGCAAAACCCGGACAACGTACAGGGTCTCCTCCTGTCTCCCCCAATCTTCATCACCGTAGCATTGGTATTTATTATTCTGGCCCCAATGGCCGAAGAGCTTGTTAAACTGACCGGCGTAGCGTTAATGAGCTATCGCCGCCCCTCGCGGGTGCAGGCTTTTGTGTGGGGATTGGCCGGCGGAGCAGGCTTTGCCCTGGTCGAGAATTATTTTAATACTGTCCTGGCTCTGGATGTTTGGGCTTTTGTAATTTTGTTGCGGATTGGGGGCACAGCGATGCACTGTGTTGGCACCAGCCTGATGGCTCTGGGCTGGCAACGCCTCCTTGCCCAGCGTCGCCCCTGGAAGCTCTTGGGGGCCTACGCCCTCAGCGTAACCATCCACGCGGTATGGAACGGAGTCGTCATTGGGATGACGGGTGTATCGGTCTTGGCCGCCGGTTCGCCAAGCCAGACCACTCAAACTCTGGTTGGGGGCGTTGTCATCGTCCTGTTGATTTTACTTGTGGCGCTAACCTTAGCAATGATTGCCGCTATTGTGATTCTCACCAAACGGCTGCAAGCTGAATTGACTGTTACATCACAACCGGCTACATAACCATCTCTACCCGGGGATGCGGAATCTCAACCTCAAGCAGCAAACCACTGTCAGCTTGATTTTTCAAAGTCAGGCGTCCTCTCAGTAAAGCAACCCGTTCACTGATACCCAACAGACCGTAGTGTCCCTCAGCCGATAAAACTGAAAGGTCAAAGTTGGTATCTATCCCCAATCCATTATCGGCTACAGAAATCATCAACATCCGGGGCGATGTATGCTTTAGGCAAATCTCTACGCTGCTGGCTTGAGCGTGTTTACGCACGTTACTCAGCGCCTCTTGGGTTATCCGAAAAATTGATAACTCAATGGGTTCCGGTATTCGACCCAGGTTAGAGTCTAAGATAAGGGTTACGGAGATACCGCTCCGCTCAGTCCACTGGCGGGTGTAAGATTGGAGGGCCGCGCCTAATCCCAAACTGTCAATGGTGGGTGGGCGTAAGTTGCCGCAGATACGGCGGAGGTCTTCTACCAACTCCCGAATATCTTGTCGAATGTTTGCTAATTCACCTTTGAGAACTGCTGCCGCATCCTCATTGGTTTCAATTTCTTCTAGCTGGTAGTTTGTACTCAACAAATCCTGAATCACCTGGTCGTGGAGTTCCCGGGCCAGGTGTTTGCGTTCCTGTTCGCGCTCGGTCATCAGCCGTCGCTGGGCTGCTTGTAAGGCCAGGTTGGCCTTGTCAAGCGCGCTAACCTGCTCTTCTAACTGGTCGATAAGCTGTTGGTTTAACGTATCCTGGGCCACCAGGTCTCTTTCCAGGAGCATTTGCTGGCGGCGTAATTTTTCGGCTTGCTCACGAGCGCGATAATAGCTGTCTAAGGCCCAAATAGCCGGGGTATGTTGCTGACGCTCGGTAGTGCCCAGCAACGTGGCTACAACTTCTTCCCGGGTAGTTTCATCGGTGCGATAATTAGCCACATGGCGGCCCTGGCGTAAAACAATAATACGATCAGCCACGGCAAAAAGGTGCTCAAGATTATTGCTGCTAAAAATGATCGACACCCCCTGTTGCTGCCATGTTTGAAGCAGAGAGAGCAACTTTTGCTGATAAGTATAGCTCAAGAGCGTGGTTGGCTCATCGACAAAGATCAATTTGGCAGAACGGGTCATAACCCGGGCAATAGCAATGAGTTGGCGCTGCTCGCTGGATAAATTGGCTACATTTTCCCGTAATGAGTCAAATTGTACATCTAGTTGCTCCAAGATACGGGCTGCCTCTTTATCCATTTGCAGTTGGTTTGGCACATTCAACCATTTGCCTGTCACAGGCCAGACAATTTCATTTCCCAAGAAGATATTGCCTGTGATGTCTAAATTCTCAGCCAGGATTGGTTCCTGATGAATGACCTCAATACCCAAAGCACGTGGTTGAAAGGGCCATTGAAGCCGGCGATTGGCAAAATAAATGTCGCCCTCGTGGGGTATTTCAAGACAGGCTACCAGCATAGCCAAAACAGATTTACCCGATCCGCTCCGTCCGGCCAATCCTACAATCTCACCCGGATAAACCTCAAAGCTCACTCGCTGCACTGCCGGCAAGGTGCCAAAACTCTTGGAAAGATTGATAGCTCTTAATAAAGGGTCCATCTAAAAAATCTAGCCAATTCCTGACTGTGCCCGACCACGCCGCGAAATTGCATCTACCAGCACAGCAACCAGCAGCACCAGACCGGTAATCACAAACTTAACCCCGGCGCTCAAGCCCAGTAATCCCATTCCGTTTTCTACAGTGGCAATAACAAGGGCGCCCAAAAATGCGCTTGCTACGCGACCACTGCCGCCAAACAAACTTGTGCCGCCTATAACGGCAGCCGCAATGGAGTTGAGGAGCAGGTTTCCACCACCGGCAGCCGTGTCTACCGAACGCAAGCGCGAACCCAAAACAATGCCGCCCATACCGGCCATAATGCTGGAAATCATAAATACCTCAACCCGAATCCGTTCTACCGCAATCCCGGCCCGCCGCGCCGCTTCTTTGTTGCCGCCAACTCCATACACATACCGGGCAAACTTTGTTCTGGTTGCCAAAAACGTAAACCAGGCCAGGAAGATTAGCAAAATAATGCCCACAAACGGAACGCCTCGATCCTGATTGGCAACATACACCACTCCAATGATCAGTATCGCCACCCCAATAATCTGAAAGGTGACAATAGATAAGGGCCTGGTAGAAACCCCTCGCTGCCGGCGAGAATGGACTTGCATCGCCTGAGAAAGAGCAAACCAGGCCACAGCAACAACAGCAACGCCCCAACCCCACACCGAAGGTAAAAAGTAGTTGGCAATACCAATAACCACCTTATCCTGAATGATAACCGTGCCGCCGCCGCCAATAAGAATCAGCACCGCCCCACTCCAAACCAGGAGACCGGCCAGCGTTACCACAAACGACGGTAACTGAAAGTTGGTAACGATTAATCCCTGTACAAGACCGATACCGGCTGCGGCCAAAAGAGCCACGCCAATGGCCAGATACCACGGCCAGCCCCCAGGCTCGCGTAATAGCAGGGTCATAATAACTGCGGATACGGCGCTAACGTAACCAATGGAAAGGTCAATTTCGCCAAGCAGCAACACGTACACCACACCAATGGCAATGGTGGTAATACCGGCCATCTGGACAATGAGGTTAACAAAGTTACGGGCGGAAAGGAAGTTTTCATTTAAGGATTGGAAGATAACGGCAATAACAATAAGCCCCAAAATAATGGGCAGGCTGCCAATATCTCCTGAACGCACCCGCACCAGGTATGTGCGCATATATTCTCCCAGAGAAGGGGTAGCCTGACCGGCCAGCAGGGCGTTTTCAGGTGTCGAAACTGAATCTTTGACGGTGCTCATGATGCTACCTCCATACCGGGGACGTGTTGGACTTGCCCCGCTGTGATTGCATGTACAATTTCTTGCTGGGTCGTTTGACGGGCAACAAACTCGGCCACTTTTTGGCCAAGACGCAGTACAGTAATGCAATCCGCAACCTCAAAAACATCGTGCAGGTTGTGAGAAATCAAGACCACCGCCAGACCCCTTTCAGCCAATCGCTTAACAAGGTCAAGCACCTGCCGGGTTTGTGCTACCCCCAGCGCAGCCGTAGGCTCATCAAGGATAACCAAACGTGAGTTCCACATAACCGCTTTAGCTACCGCAATGGCCTGACGCTGCCCGCCCGAAAGCCCGGCCACAGCCCGACGGACCGACCGCAAGGTAGTCACCGACAGCGAATCCAGTGTCTCTACACAAGCTTGTTCCATACTCACTTCATCAAGACGCCAGAGTTTTTCGATTCGTTCTCGGCCCAAGAACATGTTGGCCACAACATCAAGGTTATCTGCCAGGGCCAAATCCTGGTACACTACCTCAATGCCTAAAGCAGCGCTATCTCGCGGGCCATTAATAGCAACACGCCTGCTATCAAAGTATATCTCACCTTCATTAAACGTGTAGATACCGGCCACGCCCTTAATGAGCGTAGATTTGCCGGCCCCGTTGTCACCCACTAGCGCCATCACTTCGCCTACTCTGACCTGGAAGTCTACTTTTAGCAAAGCCTGAACAGCGCCAAAGTTTTTTGACACCCCCTTTAGTTCAAGCAAAGGGGGCGGCCCTGCTACATTAGGGGTCGTCTCTGACATATCTTTCTCCTGTAAATAGCAGTTAATCGTTAACCGTTAGCGGGTACTGGCTGACAGCTAACGGCTAACGGCTAACGGCTAACGGCTCATTTTTATTATCTCAGATGGGGACTTACCCACAATAACATATGGGAACGCCTTAAGTATATAGCGTCCCCACATATTATTGAAAAATTAAGGGTTAGTTACTGGCGATCTTCGGGGCAATACTGCGCAAAGTCGCCAATACAGATTTCTTCCCAGGTGCGGAAACCATCGGCAATCACCGTCTCGGCGATGTTGTCTTTGGTGACAGCAATCGGGGTCAACTTCATAAACGGCAGGTCGTTCTGACCATTGTTGATGGTATCGCCGGTCAGGCTCGACACATCCTCACCCTTCAGTAAGGCAATGGCCGCTTCTGCTGCCGCTTCCGCTTCCAGCTTGATGGGTTTGTAGACCGTCATCGTCTGGTCGCCGGCCAAGATGTTCTGGATGCCGCCGACCGTGGCGTCTTGCCCGCTCAATGGTATCGGCCCTAAACCCTGGCCCTTCAGCGCCGAAATTACGGAACCGGCCAGACCGTCATTGGCCGCAAATGTGGCGTCAACTTCGCCACCGGCAGCGGTCAACATCTGCTCGTAAATCACCAGCGCTTGCTGATTGTCCCAATCCGGCACGGCTTGCTCATCGACCTTGGTCCACTCACCGGCTTCAAACTTCGGCTCGGCTATCGACTTGTAGCCTTCTGCAAACAGCGTCGCGTTGTTGTCGGTTGGCGAACCGTTCAGCAGAATCACGCGCGGATTGTCAACCGGCAAATCGTCAATCACCGGCTGCAAGGTCTCGCCCATCAACCGGCCCACCGATACGTTGTCAAAGCTGACGTATATATCCGCGCCCGGCCCTTCAATTGTCAGCCGGTCATAGTCTATTACCTTAACTCCGGCCTCTCTAGCCTGGGCAATGATGGCCGCGCCGCTGCCGCTGTCAAGGTTGACCAGCAACAGCACTTTGGCTCCATTGGTGATGGCCTGCTCAGCCTGGGTTTGCTGCATCCGGGCGTCGCCTTCGGCGTTGACGATGGTGTACTCTACGCCTGCCGCGTCAAACGCTTGCTCAAAGAAACGGCGGTCATCCGCTTCCCATCGCGCCGATGAGGCGCTGTCGGGCAATAACACCGCTATGCTGCCTTCCGCAGAACCGGTGTCGGCGCTTTGCTCGGCGGTGGCCTTGGGACTTTGCCCGGCGCCACCTCCGGCGCTATCGGTTGAGCCTCCACAGGCGGTAATGGCAAAGAGCAAAAACAACATAAAAATCAAAGTCATTAACTTACGCATAAGTCTCCTCCTTAAAAATATAGAGTTAAAATTGATGTTACTTTAGTTGATGGCAGGGCCTTTATTAATGCAAGACCTCTTATCCACGTCAATCTTTGGGTTCATAAAAGAATACCTCCTCCCATTGGAGATTAGAGATTGGAGATTGAAATCAGGCCAAATCTCCAATCTTCCAATCCCCTAAGTTTGGAGGAATGATTCTTAATAAATCCTGTATAAATAACTCTTAAAAAATCAACTTCGATTACCACCTCCTCTTTGAATGGGCTATTTGTAAAAACCGGAACAGAATTTAGCGTCTTAATCTTTTACATCGACAAAAAATTGTCGATCTTATGACCAATTTACGATTGTTATGTCCAAAATCGTAAATCCAAAATCTAAAATCGGTATAGGCTCTTTTACAAACCGGTTTCCACATATTCACTTGTTTTAATTGGGAATTTACCACGTATCAGAGTACCACAGCTCTATAATCTTTTGTACCCTCATCCCCCTCATAGCCACATCGGTTTTCCCCTATTTG
>JAJRVO010000446.1 GCA_024277275.1 Chloroflexota bacterium | reverse complement strand
GCCATGTTCGCTACTTGATACCGGTCTAATCCAAATGGGGTTAGCGCCTTGCTTGGCTATTTGATATTTGTACCCTCTACGGGAGGATTTTTTTAATTCAATCCCGGCTATGCATCTTTGGTTGTATTTTTTCGAGTTAGCCAGGCAAATGAATAGCTTTTTCATGGTTATGTAAGGTGAATGATTTCGATGTCAGGATTACTCTTTTGAAGGTACTCGGCAAGAAGTCTACGATGGCATTCTTCGGGAGAGTGTTCACTACATAATAAGCAATTTTTATGTAAAGATTCAAAATTCACTGCTTCTTTTATATACCTTGTATCTAATAAGTGTAAATACTCTTTGGTATATTCATCCCAAGAAATCTCTTTCTTCCTATACATTTTTAACAATTCTTTTGTCGGCGCAAAATTTAGCCTATGTTCATAATCTATATTTGCAATTCGCTTTGCAAAAAACGCTAAATCTTTACCTTTTGCAAAACCAGACAGTTGTGAAACATTATTAATTCTTGTATCGATAATTTTCTTGACTTGATTTTGCTCAAGTAACTCAAAAAATTTTTGGGCTGACTTTTCTGTAAATCCTATAGTATAAAGTTTAATCATAAATACACCCGTTCCCTCAATAATTTTCTACGAACTTATAGTTTCTTCCTGATATGCCTTCTGAGCTGAAAAGGCCACGTCTTTGCCTCGGAGTTTGTAGGCGTCCTCAACCTGCGTCTCTCTAGTCACAATCTCGAAAAAAGTGCTTTGTGGCAGTAACTTCCTGTGATATTTTTTTAATAACCGATTTTCAAGTTCACTATTGTCTAAAGAATTACCATTCTGTAGAATATGATTGACGTGCATACCCTCTTTTACTAGTTGATATGAAATCATAGAAAAACGATGGCAATCAAACGGATTTGCTTCTGAACACATTAACGCAATTTTGTAGTCATGATCAAGACCATTTTTGAGCCTTTGTACGCCTTGTTTAAATTCATCAGTTTCTCTTACCTTATCAAAGTCAACAGAACCATCTTTATCTAACAATGATGGTTTTGTATGTCTCGCTCCAAATTCCTTTTCAAAATGCATATATATTATGTTATGTTCACGCAAGGTTGAACTCAACAAAGGTTTGTTAAATTGTGGGGCTATCCTACTATACGGAGAACTTCGAACATCAATCACACAATTAATATCGAATTTATTCAAGAGGGCAACAAAATATTCAATTTCATGGGTAGAATGCCCAATTGTATATACAGTCTTATTTAGCATATCGTGGTTACTCTCCTGTTTTTAGAGAGTATATTTGTATAACTACCAGAGGTCAAATCAACTATAAAAATAGCTCATTTCAAGATAAATACCATCTATGAGCCTGACAAATCACATAAGGCGTTGTCGCCAAGCCAAAGGCGTTTCTCTGTTAATGGGAGGATAGAGATAGGCTTCGCCGTCGCCGGCTTCCTCGTCCTCCTCTTCTTTTTTGGGGATTACAATCACCCGGATTGGCTCGGTTTTGGTTTCGTTGCCGGCAGAATCGTAGGCTACAACGTGCATCAGATGGGTTTCGGTATAGCCGTAGGTGTTACTAATTACAACTAAACCGTCGGAGAAGACTTTTTGATAGCCAATTGGTTTTTCCGGCGGTTCGTCGGGTTCCAGAGCGGCTAACTCTTCGGGGTCGGTGATGGGTTCGGTGAGGGTGATGACATAGGTTAGGGTAATGTCTTGCGTTTCTGCAATTGCGCCGTCAGGTAGGGTAATGGCTTCGGTTTTAGTCACGGGTTCTTCCCAAACAAGTTGGGTTTCTGTTAAAACAACGTTCCAACGTAAGGTGTAAGGCGCTACCGTACTTTCGCCAATTTTTTCATCGTCTATAAAATACTCAATCCGGTTTAGCGAGAAGTTATCAACGGCATCTGCCTGGATATTAATCCAATCGTTAAGGAGCGGGTTGGGGTCTCTTTCATACGTAGAATCCGGCTCCGGGTTAAGCAGTTCTATGCGGGGCGGGGTGTTATCAACCGTTACTTGCAGGGATCGACGCTCCAGGCTCTGGTCTCCTCTCACCACGGTCAGTTGCAGGGTGTAGAGTCCCTCTTCTTCTGCGTTGGTGTCCCAAAATGCCAGGGGGCCGCCTTCAACCGGAGAGCTGTAGTCGCCGCCTAACTGCCGCCACTCGGTGGGGTTTAGCCCTTTGCCGTACTCTATCCGATAAAGTTGAAAGCCATCCAGAGTAGCGTTGCCGGTGATGATGACCCCGCCTTTAACATACTCGTAAGGACGCGGGTTGATAAAGGCCACCGGCCCGGCGTTCATGGTCGGGCCAATGCTGTCGTCGTATTCGGTGGGAGGTTGGGGAATACCGTTCTCTCGCGCCCAGTCGTTGGCTACCGGCGGGTAGACTTCGTAAACGCGCTCCTCTACCAGTTCTGGCGGGGTGTAGACCGTAGCCAGCTTGCCGTTTTCCCGGTTAATGCGGAAAACTTGATGCACATTGTCTTTTTGCGTCGGTTCGGCGCCTTCCAAAAATAGCTCAGTAACTCGCGCCTCGGTGTGCTCGCCGGGCAGCAAGCCGGAAACCGCGTCAACCTGCACATCGACCAAACCGCGTGGACGCTGCCAGGTTTCCACAGGTTTGTCCAGGTGGTAGTAGAGCATCACATCGTGCCAAATTGGGGCCGCGCCGGTGAGGCCGGTTACGTCCTTCATCTCTTCGTTATTGTTGTTGCCGACCCACACCGTTGTTGCCAGTTGCGGGGTAAAACCGACTGTCCAGTTATCTCTAAAGTTGTTGGTTGTACCCGTTTTGGCGGCGATGGGTCGATCTTCAAAATCGCGTTTCAGCACGCTGTTAACGCCAAAGGCCGCAGCGCGGGCATTGTTATCAGACATAATATCGGCCATCAGGTAGGCCAGAGCCGGGTCAATAATCTGCTCGGTGGTTGGCTCTTTGTACTCGTAAATTATGGCGCCGTCCTTATCCTCAATGCGCAGGATGGCGACCGGGTCTAACGTGCGGTGACCGGGACGGCGGTCAAAATCCGGCACGGGTTGACCGGCCATAACGCCCAGGTTGGCTATAACGCTGTAGGCGTAAGCCATATCAATAGGTTTGACTTCTCCTCCCCCCAGGGTGAGGGCCAGGCCGTAATAGTCCTGATTAAGGGTGGTTATCCCCATCCGGTGGGCGGTAGCGATAACATTTTTGATGCCCGCTTTGTGCAGGGTCCAAACCGCCGGGATATTATAGCTTCTGGCCAGGGCGTACCGCAGGCGTTGGGGGCCGTGGTATTTGCGGTCGTAATTTTCCGGGACGTAGGGGGGATTAGGGTCATCCGGGAAGGATTGGCGGACGTCCATTACCAGGGTGGCGGCATTATAAACACCCTGCGAGAAAAGGGTCAGATAACTGAATGGTTTAAAGGCTGAGCCGGGTTGTCGACCGGGGTCGGCGGCGCAAACATTTACATTGCCGTCATTCTCTTTATCCCAAAAATCCACGCTGCCGACCATCGCCAAAATCTCGCCCGTTTTTGGCGCAATGGAGACCACGCAGGCGTTGCCGGCGTTGTGTTCTTCTTTTAAGGCGTTAATTTGTTCGGCGGCGATTTCGTGCGCCTTTTGGTTGAGGTCAAGATTGACGGTGGTGTAGATATTTAAACCGCCCCGATAAATCTGTTCCAGATTGTCGATATTGTACCTTTTAGGGGTACGTTCAAGCTCTTTTTGAACATATATTGAAAAGTGAGGGGCAACGATGTCGAAACGATCTTCAATTTGCCTGGTCTGGATTTGTTCGGCAAAGAGGTTTCTGGCTTCTGCTTCGGTAATGGCGTTTTCCTCTACCATGCGTTTCAGGGTAATCCACTGGCGATATTTGGCTTTGTCCGGGCTATTGATGGGATTGAGAAAGGGAAATTGGGGGATGGGAGCCAGCAGGGCGCACTCGGCTTTGGTGAGGGCGCTGGCCGGTTTATCAAAATAAACTCGCGCAGCGGCGTCGATGCCGTAGGCCAGATTAAAGTAAGAGTTGGTGTTAAAGTACCACTCTAAAATTTGGTCTTTTTCAAAGCGACGGGTAATCTCGACGGCCAGGATAACTTCTTTGACCTTGCGCGTATAAGAGAGTTGGGCGCGCTCTTCTTCGTCAATTAGAATGTTTTTGATAAGCTGTTGGGTGATAGAGCTGCCGCCCTGAACCTGTCCACCTTGTAAGTTTTGCCAAAAAGCGCGGCCTATACCTTCGGGGTCAAAGCCGGGGTTGCTATAAAAGGTTTTGTCTTCAAGGATGACAACCGCGTCACGGCAAAATTCGGGGATTTCGCTGAGTTCTACGTAGTTGCGGTCGCCCCGGAAGGGGTCAAAAATCTCGTAGAGCAGAACCTGGCCGGTGCGGTCGTAGATTTTGGTGGTTTCAAAATCTTCCTGCTCGGTTTCGATGGCGGTTGGGTCGGGTAGCTGCTGGGCAAAGCTATCGTATACGGCATAGGCTGAACCAACGGCAACCAGAATTGTGCCTAGAATAGACGCCACAACAATGGCTGCCAGACCTATGGCAAAATTCAATACGTATAGATAGATTTTAGGTTTTTGTTCGCGTGTCCGTCGCCGCCGGCGACGGGTAATCATTACTTTACGGCTGGTTTGCATAAGTTTGCATGGTAGCAGAAATAGAAGGGTTGGGCAAGTCGAAAAAGATTTAGAGCCAATATAAAAGCGTCGCTAAACCCTCATTTTGCCGACGCTGTTCCGGCAGAGTTTGATTTTTCTCGTAACTGTTCAAGCATGTCATTTCAACCAAAGGGAGAAATCTCTGGAACGGTATTTGAACCAACCAGATTGCTGGAAAACCTAAATATTGGCGGTGAAGTTTCCTAGCAAACTTTTTGCCCAACAAACAGGCTGTCAATTGCACCGCCACAGGGATTTCTCGGCTTGCAGCCTCGAAATGACATGGGGGGAGTAGTTACTTTTTCTCGATAACCAACAGGTGTGACAACCCAAATAGCCTCAACGGCGTCTGCTCAAGCGTGTAGGTTATTCTCCTTAAAATGCGGCCCAATGCCGGTTGACGAGCCACAATATTATCGTAGCCGGGGTAAATTTGGGTGTGAGCGACAACCGTGACCGGCAGGTCGGCAATGAGTTCTTTTAGGGCGCTGGTCGTGTAGGCCCGCACGTGGGGGGCCAATTGGTTGCGGAGGGGATTGGGCAAGTAGTTGATAAGCGGGGTGTTGCCAAAATGGTATTTCCCGCGCCAGTAATGGCCGTGGGTTTCAAACGGGTAAAGCCGGTTGGGGCAAAATATTATTGCTCGACCGCCTGTTTTTAGGACCCGCG
>JAJRVO010000445.1 GCA_024277275.1 Chloroflexota bacterium | reverse complement strand
GGCCAGATTGACGCCGATGGGATAAAACATAAAATCGCTGTAAAAAGGATTTTGACCTTCATTGAGCAGCGCGTACTTTACCCACCATAAATTCCAGGCAATGGCCGGGTCGTCGCCGCCATCGCCGGGTAGGTGAGTGGTTAGGTGGAGCGCTGTGGGCCAGGTGAGCATAATTGCCAAAAGTAAATAGATGGCCCAAAGCATTAGCGTACGGCGTGATTGAGAGCGATAATTCATCGTAGTAAAGAATAATACCTTGTTATTTGTCATAAATATACAGATAGAATCTTAAAATCGAAGAGAATTGTACCATTGGCCTATATACCGGGCAATTATATATCAATATGCTTTGTGGTATAATAGAAGTACTTGTATAACCTAAGTTGCTACCTTACCAGCTAGTACACGGCGGCGTAAATCCTTCGGTAGTTTATGGAGTGAAAAAGTGCACTTTTTCACTCCATAAACTAAGAGCGTGTTTCTTAAAGACCGCAGAGGTTTTTTGCGAGACATTTTTACGCGAATTTGCCCCGGTTATGAACCTGACTTACGGTTAAAATCGGCTTCAGAAACCTCTGCGGTCTGGTCTACACGATTTAAGAAACACCTTCTAAGCAACGCGCTGCTTGTAACTACCGAAAGACTTCCGCCAAGCTGTACTAGTAGCCGGAACAAATAACTACTTATTGCCGGATATACTGGGAGTAGGAAGTAAGGAGTAGGAAGTATGGGCTTTTTCTCCCCTAATCCCTACTCCTTATTTCCTACTCCCCGGACTGCGTGTATAGGCAGAACTTGAGTAATATATATGAAACCTTGAGACTCTTTTAGGAAAGTTGGGCAGGTTGTGGGATGAGAATTTTATCGGCGATTCTCTGGGGGCTTTTTGGCGTAATGCTAGGCGCAGTTAGCGGCGCAGCTTTTGGCTGGGATTCAGCGGCGGCATTATCACAAAGCGCCCAATTAGGGATAGCTTTGGCGGGGTTTGAGCGCCTGGTGAATTTCATCGGCGTTCTTGTGTCGTCGCCAGGCGTTTATTTGTGCGTTGTTTTGGGAGGCGGCGTCGGTTTTGTTTATGGTTTATTCATCCCCCGCAAACGTTCGCCGGTCAAATTGTCTCGGGAAAAAACAAAATTTAATCTTAAGTCTTGCGCATGGTGCAAAGGTTTCGGCGTAGAAGGCAAGTCTCGACAGCCATGCAAAGCGTGCGACGGTCACGGAAGTATCCTGGTCGAACAAACTGCTCAGAAATGTTCCAAGTGCAAAGGTAAGGGTCGGGCATTAAGACGAAAGTGTAAAAACTGTGGCGGAGTCGGTTGGGCTGCTTACGCTCTTCTTGATGAGGTTGACACACCCACGGGAAGGCAAGGAATAGTTGTATGAACAGCAAGCGCGTTCTCATTGTAGATGACGATCCGGACTTGCTCTTTTTAGTGGCGCACGGCGTAAAGAGTTTAAGCCCGGATTTTAAAGTCTCTACCGCGGCCAATGGAGCCATAGCCCTGGATCAGGCCCAAAAGCAAAAATTTGATCTGATTGTGACGGATCATATGATGCCGGAGACAACAGGTTTGGAGTTGATTCAAAAAGCAAGCCAGTTTTCACCGGAGACACGCTTTATTTTGATGACCGCTCATTACGACACTAACCGCATGCGTAATGAAGTGGGGGAACTAAACCTGGCTGCTTTTGTGGGCAAGCCTTTTACTATGCCTGAACTCTTGAAAGTTGTAGAGGGCGTTATTACCCCGTTTGGCGAGTCGCCTGAACCCGATACGTCCAATATTCCAACGCCACGGGAAGCGGTTCAGGAGCAATTAAAAAACTTGCGCCGTCAAACCGATGCTCGTAGCGTGCTTTTGGTTGACTCAGACGGGTCGCCGGTACATATAATCGGTAACAATGATAGAGCCAGGGCGGCTCGGTTGGCAGCCTTTATATCTTCTAATTTTCTATCTATTCTTGAATTAGCCACTTTATTTGGCGATAGCGACTCCGTTTTTACGTCCAGCTATTATGAAGGTAATGACTATAATATTTATGCTTATAACATCAATGGCGATTATTTTCTAACGGTAGTGTTTGACACAGACGGCAAGCCGGGCACAGTTTGGTTTTATACCAAGCAGGCGGCAACAACCCTGGCTTCCCTATTACCGGCTTCTAAAACCATTTTGGTAGATAGAGCCTACGATACCCTGGCTAAAGACTTTGAGGATTTACTTGGCGGTAAAGTAGAACCATAGCAACATTTAGGTGACCGGTTGATGAATACAAAACGTGTTCTGATTGTTGATGATGACAAAAGCATATTGCGTATGTTAGAGTTCGGTCTTAAAAAACTGGGTTCCGATTACGAATTTTTTACGGCGTTGGATATTTATGGCGCTATGGAACATGTGGAAAAACAGTGGTTTGACCTGGTTATTACCGACTATATGATGCCGGGCATGACCGGTGTTGATTTGGCCCGAGTTGTGCGTCGTGTGTCTCCAGATACGCAAGTGGTGTTAATGACCGCTTACGGCAGCAGCGAACTACGCCACACCACCGATAACCTGGGAATTGACGGTTTTTTAAACAAACCCTTTACTATGGAGCAAATCCGAGAGGTTGTGTTGCGGGCCACAAATCGCTATGAACCTGAAGAAGAAGCCCCTCCAATCCCTGTGCCCCAGACACCGCCGCTTGACCTTGAAGTATCACAGCTCAATGATCAATCTGTAGAAAGTTATTTGCAAAAACTACAGGTTGATGCCGGCTCACGGGGCGTGATACTCATCACGTCTGACGGGCATCAGGTTCAGCTTGTTGGGCAAATTGACAACTCAAAACTTGAGTATATCTGCGCCCTGATAGCGGCAAACTTTCATTCTCCCCTGGAACTATCTAATTTGCTGGATAACCAAAAGCCCTTTAAAGCCAGTTTTTTTGAGGGTGATTCATACAACCTTTATGTTTGTAATGTAAACGGAAAATATTTATTGGCTGTAGTTTTTGATGTTAGGCTTAGACCCGGTGTTGTCTGGTTTTACACCAAACAAACAGCCTCGGCTTTGGTTTCCTTGTTAGGTTGAGTTTACCCTATTGCTTTAGGCGCTTATCTGGCCTACAAAAAACAATATCACATCGAAGCTCGGCATTAGCCGGGTTTTTTGTTGTTGCGTCCCCTGAATATCTTATGGCTATCTGCCAAAAATGCGCCCAAGTGGTATAATTTCGCCCGCAAAGTTGTTTGCTCAGAAATTGAGAAAAGAGGATGTGAGTGTCCATTACAAATCTGCTTTGGCGGGCGAGTTTGGTCTTGTTTGTCCCAATGCTGGCCTGTGCCACGGCCAGGCCAACGCTTCAATCCCGTCCCGAACTTGAACAACTATCTTTTGAAATTCAAACGGCTACGCCAACAATTCCCGCCGTGATTTCTCTGGCAGATGCGCCGACCGGCACGCCCGACCCTAATGCCACGGCCACCCTTGCCATCACTTTGACCCGGACGGCAACGGCGACCCAGGTTACAACAACCACACTTCAACCGGAAGCAATGGCCTCTGAGGATTCGGCAGCTTCAGAAACGAGTCAGGAACCCGTGTCGACAGCTACCCCGCAACCTACACCAACCGTACCCCTGGCCGAACCGCTGCGGGGCGGCGAATGGGATTTTGAAACGGGTTTTGCGCCCTGGACCAATCCTCACGGCGATGTGTGCCCCGGTTCCGGCCTGGCCAACGGCTGGATCGCCTTTACTACCCGCGACCAGTACGGCTCTTCTTGTATGAACCAGACTACCTGGCAAGACAACGTTTTCACCGGGGAGAACGCGCAAGAGATTACCTTTGCCTACGTTGGCAACGAGGCCGGGATTTTTAAGACAGCCCCTACAACGCCGGGCCATCGCTATACTGTCGAGGCGCATATGCGCCGGGAGTTTAGCCCAACCAGCGTAGAGGTATCTTTGGGCATAGATGTAAGCGGCGGCGCAAACTGGCAGGCCGAGACGGTGCAGTGGTTTCCCTGGGATGAAGATTTTAACGACCAGTGGGCCAGAACCGAAGAAACAGTAACCGCAACCGCCCAGAGCATAACTATTTTTATTAAAGGCTTTCACCCCTATCCGGTGCCGGGCGGCGCCTTGCGGATTGATTCTATTAGCGTGGTTGATTTAGGGCCGGGGTGATGTGGCAGTAATCAGTAATCAGTGATCAGTGATCAGTAGTCAGTAATCAGTAATCAGCGTTCAGACCGCAGAGGTTTTCAAAACCTCTGCGGTCTTCAAAGGGCTAGAAACATTTTGTTTCTTAGCAGTAATCAGTGATCAGTGATATGTGAATGTAATTCTTATCACGCATCACTCGTCACGCATCACCTGGAAAAACTTATGATAACGCATAACCAAAGTCAACAAAAATGGATATGGCTGATGATAGCAAGCCTGACTCTGCTATCGCCGGCTTGTTTTCTTAGCGGCACGCGGGCTACCGCAATTCCTGCCGGTCAACCTATTAATTTTGATGTGCAGACGGCTACCCCTACCATCGATCCGAAACAGATTACCGTTGAGCCGGAGTCGACCCAACCAGAGCCGGTTATAGTTTTGCCGCTGGGCGATGCGCCCACCCACACCCCAGACCCTAACGCGCCGCCCACGCTGCCCCCCTTGCCCACAGCCACGCCAACACTTGTTGTGACTGCATCCGTTACTGCCCAAGAACCGGAGATCGAACCAAGCCCAACTGTGATTGTAGCAGCGTCTCCAACGCCGGTTGTCGAGCCCGACCCGCCGCTTTTGGGTGGCGATTGGGATTTTGAGGCAGATTTTATTCCCTGGGGCAACCCCTATGGCGAACCTTGCCCCGGTTCATCGGTGGCCGCCGGCTGGACGGCTTTTGTGGAACAAGGAGAGTTTGGCTCATCTTGCATGAACGAAAATCTTTACCAGCCCAATGTTTTATCCGGGCAAAAATCTCAGGAAATCACGTTTGATTTTATTGCGGCTAACTCCGGTATTTTTCGCACAGTTCCAACCAGGGAGGGGCATCGTTACACCATTATGGCCTTTGCCAAGCATGACCGAAGCCTGGTGCCGGTTGAAATGTTTTTGGGAGTCGACTTAACCGGCGGCACGGTTTGGGACGCCGAAACTGTTGAATGGTTTCCGTGGAACGGCAGCACAGAAGATGCGTGGGCGGTAACTGAACAAATAATCACCGCCACGGGCGAGCAAATGACCATTTTTATCAGGGGGTATCATCCGGTAGCGGAACAAGGGGGAAAAACGGTGATTGATAATGTCAGCATAACGGATTTGGGGTTATAATAGACCCTGCTTACAAGGAGCCATTTATGATGGCGTCATTCGTCATTTATCCCTGGTCATTTGTTTTTAACCGGCCATCACCTGTGCCTTATGAAACCTGGTTCAGGACGGGTCACGGGCCACCAGGGACGAATGACGAATGACAAATGACCAGGTTTCACAGGAGGTTTAGTGTAGTAATGTTAGAGTATCGTTATTTGCAGCCGGAAGATGTTAAAGTAGCGGCTGATATTCATATTGAAGGACAACCCGGCACAATTCTGACTCTATTAGGTCGATCATTTTTAGAGGAGTTGTATCGGGCCGTATGTAGCTCAGAGTGGGGCGAGGGCATTGGCGTTTATGATGACGGCCAACTGGTTGCCCAAACGGTGATGGCCGTGTCCAGCGTCAGGTTCTTTTCTGAATTCAAGCGACGTCATTTATGGCGCGTTTCTGTTCCGGTGGCGTTGGCTGTTTTAAAAAACCCAAAGATAATTTCAAATGTGGTCAAAGGTTGGGGCTATGCCGAACAAACTCGCAGCCCGGAGCGAGAAGGCGACGTGATTTTTTTGGGCGTTAGGCGGGCATATTTGCGTAGGGGGCTTGGCCCGGAAATTGTGCGCCATATGTTTGGTTGGGCAAATTCAATTGGACTGACCTCTGCCAACTTTATGGTAGAAAAGCGCAATCGTCCTATGCGGTGGATGGTGAGCCAGCTTAACGATATTTACGTGGCTCACGAATTTGAAGCCTACGGGCGTCAAATGTTGTTTTACAAAATCACAATAGCATCCAACCTGGAAGATGCCAGGGTGCCGCTGGGACAGCCCTACACCCCGGCTTACAACTATTCAAAGAACGGCACAGGATTAGACAATTGAGTTTGGCAATTTCTTTTGACGACGTTAAATCTGCGGCTAAAAGGATCAAAGGGGTAGCTAATCGTACCCCTGTTATCGCCTCGCGGACGTTTAATGAACGCGCCGGTTGCCAGGTTTACTTTAAGTGCGAAAATTTGTAGCGGGTTGGAGCCTTTAAATTTAGAGGGGCCTACAACGCGCTTTCTCGCTTAAGCGACGCTGAAAAAAAGAATGGGGTCGTTACTCACTCTTCCGGTAATCATGCCCAGGGGATTGCGCTGGCGGCCAAACTGCTGGGTATCTCCGCTACCATCGCCATGCCCCACGACGCCCCAACCAGCAAACTGGCGGCCACCAGAAGTTACGGCGCGCACGTGGTTTTGTACAACCGCCAAACCGAAGATCGCGCCGATGTTTCAGATAGGTTGGCGCTGGAACAAGGGCTTACTTTTGTTCATCCGTATGACCATCCCCACATTATGGCCGGTCAGGGTACTGCGGCTATAGAGTTGTTGGAAGATGTGCCGGATTTGGATATTTTGATTGCGCCTGTGGGCGGCGGCGGCTTACTTAGCGGTTGCGCCACCGCCGCCAAAGCCTTAAAACCTGCTATCCGTATTTTTGGCGTTGAAACCGAAACCTCTAATGATTGGCAGCAATCCTTTAAAAAGGGGGAACGGGTTAAAATTCCGCCCCCCGATACCATTGCCGACGGGATGCGCACCCAACAACCCGGCGCGTTAACCTTTCCCGTTATTCGTGAAAAAGTAGAAGAGATTCTACTGGTCAGCGACGCCCAGGTCATTGAAACATTAAAATTTATGTTGTTGCGGATGAAAATTTTGGTTGAACCCACCGGGGCGGTGGCTCCGGCGGCGCTGTTTCATCAGGCGGTGAGCGCGCCCGGTTCAAAAGTAGGGGTGATTATTTCGGGGGGAAATATAGATGCCGGGTTATTGGCACAATTGATTTTGCCTGGCTGAGAAACCCTGGAGGGGGATAATGATCAAGGTTGGGAGAGCTACAAAACAAACATGTGACCGTTATCTTTGGCATGTTCAATAGCGTATTGAATCTTTTGCCCCAGTTTGGACACGTCAACAGGTTTCTGAATATAAAAGTCTGGGCCTCCTTGTGAGGTTCTTTTCTTTTGAATAAGTGTGGCTGAAAAAATTATTTTGGGAATATTCCGGGTTTCCACTCGATCATTAAGTATTTTAATCAATTCATAACCATTGATATCCGGCAGGTTAAAGTCAATTAAAAAGACATCGGGTAAAATTTCATTGGTTTTGTCTAATCCTTCTTGCCCGGTTTCTACTGTAAGAACTTTATAACCCTCAAACCCAAGAAAACGTTCAACCAAAATTCTGTTGTCAATTTCATCTTCTATGTAGAGTACGGTGTAATTCTTTTTCATTTAGCGCAATTTCCCAATAGATTTCTTAAACGCAAACACCCATTAATCTCTCATGTTACAATGCTACAGGGCTGGAACGCCTGGCAATGTAAAACATTGCCAAACGTTCCAGGTTTCCGAAACAACGAGGTTGAATGGTTACAGATTTTGCTATTGAAGATGCTTTGTAAGGTTTATTTGGCCTGTGGTGTAGACAACATAAAAAACAACTTTTTATATGGCAAGATAATATATCCCACCATATTATCTTGCCAAAAGTTGCTCTTTGTCCCTACTTTATAGTTTGACCTATTTGCTTTGAAACCTCAATGGGAATTTAGTCACAAACCATTTCGATTAGCATCTTTGCACCTGCATGCAATCTCGCTAATACCTTGTGATAATCCTAAAATTATGTAAAATTACGGTATGCTTGAGAAGCTCCTCAATCTTGTCTTAAAAAAGTGGAAACTGTTTGTTTTTGGGTTTATAGCTATTGATATTGTGATTGTTGGCGGCTTGCTTTACGGGTTTGCCACAGCAGAAGCGGAACGCGTTGTCGCCGCCGAGCTAAACAGACCAACCCATACCCCTACTCCCACCGCTACCGCTACCCCAACCCCCTGGCCCGGTCCCGGTCCCACGTTAACCCGCACCCCAACCCTGCCCCCCACGCCGATGTCTACCGATGTGTTGGCTGTCAGCGGCTTTCCCCCCGGTTTTACCCCCACCCCCAGACCGACCCGTGAAGCGGTTTTTATCTCGTTGCCGTATGTATATCCGGCTAATGCCAGCGCCATCGATGTGCCGGTCATTAACCAGATTTATTATCCCGAACCCTTCTTTCCGCCGGGTACCAACAATGCTTGCGGCCCGGTGGCGCTGTACGCAGCCTTGCAAGCTCTGGGCGCCAACGTTGATTATGGGCGCTTGCGTGATATCGCGGTCAGTAACGGGTTTACCCACTACGGCATCTCTGAAGCGGGTATGGTAAATACCGCCGCCGTCATAAATCATGAATTGAATTCCCCTTATGCCATTGAACACGGCAATAACTACGGCCTTAAAGATTTAATGCGACACATTCGCCAACGGGGGGTAGTCACAGTTTTGATCCGGGTCCGAAAAGAACATGGGCGATATCGCGTTACCGCCGATAAAAATAACTCGGTTGGGCATTTTCTGATTGTCGATAAGATTGATTTGAGAAACGGCACGGTTAAATTTGCCGGTTCAACGCTGGGTATGGACGAGGTTCTACTGCAAGATTTTATTCAATCCTGGGCCAGCGACCCCCAGGCCGTGGCCAATTCTACAAATAGCTGGCGGGGTTATTTGCGGCATGAAAGGGCTATGAATTGGGCTTTGATTATTAAAAGGAGTAGGAAGTAGGAAGTAGGAAGTAGGGAGTAGGGCCACTGCCGCCTACTTCTTACTCCCTACTTCCCAGGGTTATTCCGCCAAAAATATTGACTCACTATGCTTTCGTGGTACACTAACCCCGTTTGAGTATGTCTAATCCACCAACGTTACAAAGCAATACCTCAAGAGCAAGGGATATACCAACGCTGACGGAACAAGTTCCAGCCGCAAACGCATTGCCAGCCAAACCTGAAATTGTCTCGATATCAGAGATGACATCAAGCGACCTTGAATTAACTTCGGGAGCAGAGTCTCCGGCGGTTGACTCTGCCTCGGCGCATGCCCTGAACACCCGGCAAATCTTGAGTCGCGCCTTTGCTCTTTTATTGGCAATTGGTATCACTATTGTCATTTTTTTGTTTATAGACTTGGACCGGATTAAACGATTCCAGGAATATGGCTACTTTGGCATCTTTTTGACCAGCCTGATTGGCAACGCTACTATTGCTTTGCCTATTCCCAGCCTGTTTTTTACATTTGTTGGGGGGGGAACCTTTAATTGGGTCATAGTAGGTCTTGTCTCCGGCATTGGCGAGGCATTGGGTGAAACCACCGGATATTTGGCCGGATATGGCGGGGCGGCCATTATTGAGAACCAGAAGATATATGAGCGTATGAAATACTGGATGGAGCAACACGGCATATTGACCATCTTTGTCCTGTCGGTTGTGCCCAACCCATTGATTGACCTGGCCGGCATTGCAGCGGGGGCTTCCAGATATGGATATCACAAGTTTCTGTTTGCGGCCTGGGTTGGTAAAACCATCAAAACGCTCATTTTTGCCTGGGCCGGAGCGTACTCTGTTACCTGGCTGTTAGACTTGTTTGGCGGCTGGGTTGGCTAAAGTGTTCGCCCTGCTAACTCACTTGACATTGCTCTCCCACTCAGATATACTATGGATAATTCTATCGCCTGATGCAACAGGCGGTGGTTGCCTGTAAAGACGATGAACAGGAGGAGTAAGCAGCCTGAAACTGCGAGAGAGGTTGGGCCATAGGCTGAAAGCCCAACTCAGTTATCGCTGCTGAAGGTCGCCTGGGAGTTGAGCCGCTTAAAGGGATACCCTGAGTAAGCTGCTCCGGGTTCGCCCGTTATCGCGCTATGAGAGACCGGTGTTCAATTAACAATGAACAATGAACAATGAACAATGAACAATGAACAATGAACAATGAACAATTGTCAATTACAAATTTTGCTAATTGCTAATTGCTAATTGCTAATTGCTAATTGCTAATTGCTAATTGCTAATTGCTAATTGCTAATTGCTAATTGCTAATTGCTAATTGCTAATTGCTAATTGCTAATTGCTAATTGCTAATTG